>JAJNBB010000048.1 GCA_021155885.1 Fibrobacteria bacterium
ATGTCGGCTTCCTCGAACGATTCGCCCGACTTGAACGTGCGCTCGACCGCGCGGCCGGTGATCAGGTTCTTGAGCTTGACGCGGTTGAAGGCCTGGCCCTTGCCGGGCTTCACGAATTCGTTTTCCACGATCATGCAGGGCTGGCCGTCCAGCATGATGCGGAGGCGCTTGCGGAATTCGTTGGTGCTGACTACGCCCATGATAAGCTCACCTTTCCCGGCATTGCTAGTTTAGGGTTTCGCGGGATGTTCCCGTGGAATCTCCAAAAAGAGCCGGATTCTTGTTAAAAACAGACGCTCCAATCTAGAAAAACATGCATTCCCTTCCAAAAGATCCGATCCCGGCGCCTCAAAGCCCCGCCTGGCAGCGCGAATGGCGGGAATCCTTTCGGGACGCGGCCTCTTTGCTGGCTTTTCTGGAACTGGACCCGTCGCGCCTTCCCGAGCTTCCCCGGACCGACCCCGCTTTTCCGATCCGCGTCCCCCGAGCCTATGCCCTGCGCATGCGCAAGAGCGACCCCGACGACCCGCTTTTGCGCCAGGTGCTGGCCCTCGCTTCCGAAAACGACGAACATCCGGGTTTCACGGCGGACGCCGTCGGGGACGGGCAAGCCCAGGAGGGGCCGGGCGTCCTGCGCAAATATGACGGGCGCGCACTGCTGGTGCTTACCGGGGTCTGCGCCGTGCATTGCCGCTACTGTTTCCGCCGCGAATACCCCTACGCCCGGCAGGCGCCCTCGCGGGCGCAATGGGAACAGATCTACGCGCGGCTGGGCGCCGACGCCGGCGTGGAGGAAATCCTGTTCTCCGGCGGCGACCCCCTCTCCCTGTCCGATTCGATGCTGCGCTGGCACTGGGAACAAGCCCTGTCGCTTCCCCACGTGCGCCGCGTCCGCATCCACACCCGCCTGCCGCTCGTCCTCCCCGCCCGCGTGGACGACGCCTTTTTGTCCCTGGTCGCGGAACTCGCGGCGCGCAAGCCGCTGTACCTGGTCCTTCACGTCAACCACGCCCGCGAGATCGACGAGGCCGTTTTGGCCGCCGCGCGGGCGCTGCGCGCCGCAGGCGCGATCCTGCTGAACCAGTCCGTGCTCCTGCGCGGGGTCAACGACAGCGTCGAAGCGCTCGCGGCCCTGTCGCGCCGCCTGCTCGACGCGGGCGTTCTCCCCTACTACCTGCACCAGCTCGACCGCGTGCGCGGCACGCATGGCTTCGAGGTCGAGGAGACGAAAGGCCTGGAGTTGATCGAAGGCTTGAGGGCGAAACTGTCGGGCTACGGGGTGCCGAAGTATGTACGGGAGATACAGGGGGAGGCGTCGAAGACGGAGATTGGAAAGGTCGGGGGACGGGAGTAGGGGGACGGGGAAATTAAAATCCGGGTACTCAGACACTATTCCTTGCGTTTCCCCCGACCCCCGACCTGCCAGCTACCCCGCCCCTGTCCCCCTCCGCAACCCCAGCCGGACGAACAAATCCCGGAACTTATCCTCGAGCCACTGGTGGATTTCGGTGGCGGTACCCAGGCGCAGGGCCTCGCGCGCGGAGCGGCGAGCGTCCTCATAGCTGATGGCCCGGGTCATGCGCTTCATTTCCAGCAGGCCTCCCGGGCTCATCGAGAGCTCGTCGACGCCCATGCCGATGAATAGCAGCGCGAGATAGGGATCCGCGGCCATCTCGCCGCACACGCCCACGGGAATCCCCTGGGAGCGCGCGGCCTCGACCACCATTTGGATCTGGCGCAGCACCGCGGGACTGTGCGGCTCGTACAGATCGGAAACGCGCTCGTTGGAGCGATCGACCGCCAAGGTGAACTGGGCCAGGTCGTTGGTGCCGATGCTGAAGAAATCCGCCTCGCGCGCGATTTCCTTCGCCATCAGCACCGCCGAGGGCACCTCGATCATGCACCCGATCTCCAGGTTCTCGTCGAAGGGCAGGCCTTGCGCGCGCAGTTCCTCGCGCGCCTGCTCGGTCAGGCGCTTCGCTTCGCGGAACTCCTGGAGGTTGCTGATCATGGGGAACATCAGGCGCACGTTGCCCGCGGCGCTGGCGCGCAGGATCGCGCGCAGCTGCACCTTGAAGATGGCCGGGTTGCGCAGGCTTACCCGGATCGAGCGCCATCCCATCGGATCGCGCTCGTCGTCCACCTGCAGCGCCGGCACGGGCTTGTCGCCGCCCGCATCGAGCGTGCGGATCGTCACGTGGCGCGGCGCGAGGTGATGGGCCAGGTGGCGGTAGGCCTGGTATTGCTCCTCTTCGGAGGGCATGTCCTCGCGGCCGAGGAACAGGAACTCGGAGCGGTAAAGGCCCACGCCATCGGCGCCGTGGCGCAGCACGCTTTCCACCTCGAGCGGCAGCTCGACGTTGGCGGCCAGCGAAATGTACTTGCCGTCGCTGGTGACGGGTTCGATGTCGCGCAATCCCGCCAGGTCTTGTTCGTGAGCCCAGTGGGCCGCGCGCCGGCCCTCGTGCTCCTTGATGTCGCGCAAGCTCGGGTTGAGGATAACCTGGCCGGCGTTGCCGTCGACGATCACCATCTGGCCGGGCTCGAGCGACAATTCCTTCCACGGGATGCCGGACACGGCGGGGATTTCCAGGGAGCGCGCGAGGATGGCGACGTGCGAGGTCTTGCCCCCCGTTTCGAGGCAAATCCCCAAAGTGTTGCCGGTGGTGAACTGCGCCAGTTCCGACGGGGTCACCGTGCGCGCGAGCAGGACGACCGGGTGGTGGATCTCAGGGGCGTCCTTGCCGCCGTCGGAGAGCGTCAGGATGTCGATCACGCGCGACGCCACGTCGCGCAGGTCGATCAGGTGCTCCTTGAGGAACCCTCCCGCCGCCTGGTCGAAGCGGTCGGAGATCTGGTTCATCCGGCGGTAGAAAGCGTACTCCGCGTTGTTCAGGTTCTCGCGGATGTCGCTATAGATCGTGCCCATGATCTCCTCATCGCGCAGGATGAGGACGTGGCTGTCGAAAATGCGGGCTTCGTATTCGCCCACCGCCCCGGCGATGCGGTCGCGGATGCCCTGGATGTCCTTGCGCGCTCGCTCGAGGGCGCGCTTGAGGCGCGCGACCTCCTGCTCCACGTTCTCGGGGGCGACCGGATGCCGGGAGATCTCGCGTTTCTGCGGGTGGAAAAGGTAGGCGGGCCCTATGGCGATGCCGGAGGAAACCGGGATGCCGCGCAGAACCTTGCGGGGGCTGGATCCGTCCATGCGGGCTTATTCCTGGCGGAACTTCTCCGCGAAGAGACGCTCCACCGCGCCGAGGGCCTCGGCCTCGTCGGGCCCCTCGGCCTCTACCAGGATGTCGGCGCCGTATTCGGCCGCCAGCAGCATGATGTTCATGATGCTCTTGGCGTTGGCGCGGATGTCCCCCTTGATGAAGGAGATCCGGCTTTGAAACCGGGAACACGTTTCGACGACCGCCGCCGCGGGGCGGGCATGGATGCCGGCCTCGGTAGTCACCTTGAGTTCTTTGCTAACCATTCCCGTTCTCCTCGTCGAAATCGACCGTCAATTCGAATTCCGCCTTGAGCGCTCCCGGCGGCACGTCCCATACCGGCGCGACGACCGTGCCCTGGTACACCCGCTCGTACCCGCCCTCGCTCTGGCTGACGGTTTCGAGCGCGTCGCGCCATACCGCCGCCGTGCCCTGCGCCTTCACGGCGCAGCGAAGCCGCAGCCACTCGTCCACCAGCCGGACCTTTGCGCCCGCGGGCATCTCGCCGTGCGAGGCCAGGATGTCCCGGCGTTCCCCGCCGTGTTCCTCCCAAAGTAGATAGCGATCCGGGGCATTCCCCGCCAGCAGGCAAAACAAAGTTTCGGCCGCGAACCGGAACTCGGGAATAGGCCCCGCCCCGAGGGCCTCGAATCGCCATTGGACGCCGATCTTGCGGCCGTTGAACGGCACCGAATACGTCTTCGTCACCCCCACGGAGGCCGCCTCGCCCTGAAAGCGGATCTTGAGGCCGTCCTTCAGCACCTTGACCCGCGGCTCCCCGTAGGCGAAGTCCAGCACGGGCCAGGCCCGCTGCAGGCGGTATTCCTCGAAGGGCGTTCCCGTCGGCAGGGCGATCTCGGCGAAGGTCTCCCGCACGCGGCGATCGTAAATGAGGTAGGCCTCGAGGCCTTGTTCCTTCGCTCCGATCTGGTCCTCGAGCTTGGTCCCGCCTCCCGGGCCCGAGCCGATGAAGCCGTGGTAGGCTTCGCGGCGGCGCGTTAGGGTGTCGCACAGGTTGATTTCGGTGCGCTTGAGCCAGAGCTGCTCGACCGCGCCCCCGGCAGTGAACGCGACCTGCAGGGCGGGCGTGTTCAGGATGTATTCGGCGCGCCCGTCGTAGTTCCAGTCGGTTTTTTCCCAGGTGTGCGTCGCGGCGGTTTTTTTGTCCAGGATTTTCTGCGCGGCGATGAGATGCCGGTAAAGCGCGAAGCGCAGGTGCGGCAGATACAGGCCGCCGAACACGCCGTGCCAGTACCCGCAGTTGCATTGTCCTTGCCAGACGTGGTTCAACGCCTCCCGACGGGCCTTTTCACCCAAGGTTTTCGAGGCCCGCACGGCTTCCGACAGGCGCAGCGCCTGCTTGTGGATGCGGTTGCTCTCGGGGTATTTCACCAGGAAGTTGCGCCAGAAGGTGCCGCGCAAAAAACGGTCCGCATCCTCTCCCCGGCCCTGATCCTGCAAATGCCGGCACACGGAACGGAAGCGCGGGATGTTCTCGGGGTTCTGGGCCCAGATCATCATTTCCCCATACGAGGCGGGCGGCAGATAAATCAATCCCAGGCTTTTGCCGAAATCGACCCCTTCGCGCAAGGGCCGCACCGCGAAGGTTTCGGGCTCGGCCTCCAGCGCCGAGAAAAAACGATCCAGCCAGCCATGGGTATACACGGTTTCGTAGGTCTCGGGCCAATCCCCGAACTTCTCCCCGTCGTCGCCGAAGACGACTTGCACGCGCTCCGCCGTATCTAGGGCGCGCAGCGCGCCCACCACTTCCTCCACGGGCCGGAAAGGGATCGTGTCGCGGATCTCGTCGTGGATGGGGAGCAGCTTCAACCGCCGTCCTTGATCCTCGGTTTCGAAATACCCGTCGAGGTCCGCGGACGTTTTGCCCACCATCTTGAAATGACTGCCGTCGAGGACCACGTACTCGATCCCGCTGTCGGCGATCGAAGAGACGAGGGAAGGCTCCCAGACCCGCTCGGCCAGCCACATGCCGCGCGGGCGTGCGCCGAAAACCTTTTCGAGCCGGTCGCTCAAGGCCGTCACCTGCCCGCGGCGGTCGTTCTCCGTCAGCATCGGCAGGATGGGTTCGTAATAGCCCCCGCCCAGGATTTCCACCTGTCCGGCCTCGCACAGGCGGCGCACGTCGGCCAGGTACTCCGGGCGGTGGGCCTCCAGCCAGTCCAGTAAAATGCCGGTGAAGTGCACGCTCACGTGCACGCGGGAATGGTTCTTCAGGACCTCAAGGAAGGGGCGGTAGGCGCGGTCGAACGCACGCTCGAAAATAAAGTCGAAGTTGCCGACCGGCTGATGATTGTGGACGGCCCAGAGGAGGTGGATCATAGGGAGTGAATGACGGGTCGGGGGTCGGGGGTCGGGGGAGAAAAAGGGATAGCCCACGAAACAATCAAAGGAATAGGCTTGAAGCCTCGCCCCCGACTCCCGTCCCCCGTCCCCCGTCCAGCTTTACGAGTAAACATTATCCCTCAGAACAAATCCACATTCACGTCCAGGCCCTTCCTCTGCATCGAGCGGAAGAGCGAGTCGGCGCTGCGCAGGGCCGAGGCCAGGTCGCGGTGCAGCAGGCTGTCGTTCAGCAGGGCTCCGGCCGTGCCCTTGCCCGCGTTGAGCTTGGCCAGGATTTCCTCGAGGTCCCGCGCGGCGCGCTCGCCGCGCTCCGCGATGACGCGCGAGCGGGCCATGACTTCGCCGCCGTCCGCCAGGATCCGTTCGACCTGCGGCTTCTGGCGCTGCACAAACCCGTTCACGTCGCGGCTCAGGCCGTTGAAGTTGCGGACCCCCTCGCGGATCTGGGGATCGACGTCGCGCGCGAGCGCGTCCAGGCGCCGGGTGAGCTCTTCGGTGGAGCCCAGCAGGGCGTTGACGCGTTCGGCGAACTCGGGACGCCCCACCGTGCTGTCGACCACCCGGCGCAGCGTCTTCGCGAGCCGGTCCGCCTCGGCGATGGCCTCCCCGGCCGCGCCCATCGCTTCGGCGATGCCGGCGTCGAGACGTCCCTCGAAACGGCCTCCGGGCGGCACGGCCTCGCTCGAGGCGCCCATCCGGATTCCCAGTTGGCGCTCGCCCATCAGCCCGATATTCTGAATGCGCACCTCGGAATCCTTCGGAAGGCGCACGCCCCGTTCGATCTCGAAATCCACCTTCACGCGATTGCCTTCGAGGGCGATGGAGAGCACCCGGCCCAGCTTGACGCCGTTCACCTTGACGGGATCGCCCTCCTGCAAGGTCGAAACCTGCTCGAAGCCGGCGACGTACCGGTCCGTGGCGCGGCCGGGAACGGTTTCCTTGAGGAAATACACCCCGAATACCAACACGGCCAAGGCGGCGAGGACGAAAACACCCACCGCGATGTTCTGAGACCGGGATTTCATGGTTGAAATCTACAATGGAAAGGTTGGTAGTTGGAGGTTGGTGGTTCGAGGAAACCACAAACGCAGAAGATGGCTACCCCGGAAACCCCGGAAGGGGTTTAACGCCGGGCGGCCACCGGGCCGCCCACATTCCCTCTACCAACTAACAACCAACAACTTTTCCCGCCCCCAATCCTGCTATCTTTAACCCTTCATGGACATCGCCGCCGCTTTTCCGATCCTGGTCCTGAAAGGACTCCTGCCGGTGGCCTACCTGGCGGCCCTGGTGGCCTATGGGCGCACCTTTTTCAGCGATCGCGCGCGGGAGAACGAGAGCGAAACCGGACCCAAGACGGGGTTGATGGGCGTCCTGCTGGCGCACTCGGCCCTGCTCATCGCCATCACCCTGCGTTTCCAGAGGGTTCCGCTATGGACCTTGGGGGAGGCCTTGCTCTTCCTCGGGTGGATGCTCGCGGTGCTGCATCTTCTCTCCGAATGGTCCGCCGAGACCCGCCGCCTCGGCTTGTTCACCCTGGCTCCGGCCGCGGCATGCGCCGTGCCCGCCCTTTTCTTTCTCGGGGATCCCATCGCCCTGCCGCCCGACTATCTCGGGGCCTGGTTCATCTTCCACATCGTGGCCAGCCTGGCCTCGTACGCCGCCTTCAGCCTCGCCGCCGTGCTGGCGCTGCTTTACCTGATCCAGCACCGCAACCTGAAGCAAAAACATTTCACCTTGACCTTCCGCAACCTGCCTCCGCTCGACAAACTGGACCGCCTGGCGGCGACCTGGGCCTTCATGGGAACTTTGCTGATGATCGCCAGCAGCGTCATCGGGGCCTGGTGGGTACGACGGGACTCCCTGCGGGGGATGACGCCGAGCGAGGCGGGCATCTTCGCCGTGCTCGCCATCTTCCTGGGCGCCGCGATCGCGCGGCGCGCCTTGGGCTGGCGCGGCAAGCGCCACGCCCAGTGGATTCTCCTCGGCTTCGCCGCCCTCGTGATCGCCAACTCCGTCCTGCACGGATTCTTCCGCTACTAGAGGCCGGATTGAGCACGCATCCCCAGGTATTCGTTCTCGGCGTCAATCACCGCACGGCGCCCGGCCCTCTGCGCGACCAGCTCCTGTTCCGCGACGACGCCTTGCCCGGCTTCGTCCAAAGCCTCCTGCAAAAGGGCATCACCCGCGAGGCGGTGGTGCTGTCGACCTGCAACCGCTCGGAGATCTACGGGGTCGCCGAACCCGCCGAAAACCTGCGGCCCGCGCTGGAGGAAGCCTGGAGCGATTGCTGCGGCGTCGAGGAAAAGCGCCTGAGCGAGCACGATTACTTTCTCGTCGAGGCTCCCGCCGTGCGGCACCTGTTCCGCGTGATCGGGTCGCTGGACAGCATGGTGCTGGGAGAAATGCAAATCCTCGGGCAGGTCAAGGAAGCCTACCAGACGGCCGTCGAGCGTCAGTGGACCGACTTTTACCTCAACCACCTGTTCCAGGCGGGCCTGCATACCGGCAAGCGCATCCATTCCGAAACGGGCATTCACGAAGGCGCCGTCAGCATCAGCTACGCCGCCGTGGAACTGGCCCGCAAGGTGCTGGGCGACCTCCGCGGCAAGACGGTGGGGCTGGTGGGCACCGGCGAAATGGGAGAGCTGGCCGCGCAGCATTTGCACCGGGCGGGCGTGCGCGCGTTCCTGTTCTTCAACCGGTCGGCGGCCTCGGCGGACAGCCTGGCGGCGACCTTCGGCGGCAAGTCCCATACCATGGACGAACTGCCGGGCACAATGGCGCAGTGCGACATCGTGATCTCCGCGACGGGGGCGACGGGCATCGTCATCACCGCCGAGTACGTGCGGGACGCCGCGCGCCGCCGTCACGGGGAGCCGCTGTTCCTGATCGACATCGCCGCCCCGGCCGACATCGAGGCCGCCGCGGGCGAAGCCGAAAACACCTTCCTGTTCACCATCGACGACCTCAAGAACGCCGTGCAGGAAAACGTGGAACTGCGCCGCGAAGCGTCCCGCAAGGCCGAGGCCATCGTGGAGGAGGAGGCCGCGCGCATCGCGGCCTGGACGGCGGGGCTCGACGTCGTGCCCACCCTGAAGGCCCTCCGCGAGAAATACCAGGACATGGTGGAACGCGAGATCGACAAGCGCGCCGCCGGCGCGACGCCCGAAGTGCGCGCCCAATTGGAGGCTCTCGGCCGGGGCCTGCTCAACAAGTTTCTGCATGCCCCCAGCACGCGCCTGAAGGCCCTGGGAGAACAGGGCGAGGCGCAGCGCGCCAGCTACTACGCCAGTTCGCTGTTCGCGCTGGATGCCTCGGCCGGCCCGGCGGAGCTGAAAACCGAATCAAGGGATAAACAGAATGCCGATCGATAAAAAACCCAGCGCGAAGACCCCGGCGAAGAAACCGGCCGTTAAGGCGGCGGCGAAGGCCTCGCCCGCCAAGGTCACGGTCCCCGTCGATGCACAGCGCAAGCCCATCGTCCTCGGCAGCCGCGGCAGCCTGCTGGCCCTGACGCAGGCCAACATGGTCAAGGGCTGGATCGAGGAGGCCAACCCGGGCCTGAAGGTGACGCTGGAAATCATCAAGACCGAGGGCGACGTCGACCAGGAGACCCCGCTGGTCGGCTTCGACGCCATGGGCATCTTCGTCAAGCAAATCCAGGCCGCCTTGAAGGACGGCCGCATCGACGTCGCCGTGCATTCGCTCAAGGACGTACCCGAAGAGCAGCCCGAAGGGCTTATCCTCGCGGCCTTCCCGCCGCGCGAGGACGCGCGCGACGTGTTCGTCAGCAACGGCCTGAATTTCCACGCCCTGCCGGAGGGCGCGCGCGTGGGCACCGGCTCGCCGCGCCGCATCCTGCAGCTGCGCGCCCTGCGCCCCGACCTCGCGTTCGTCGCGCTGCGCGGCAACGTGGACACGCGCCTCGCGAAACTCGAGCGCGGCGAGGTCGACGGCATCGTGCTGGCCGCGGCGGGCCTCAACCGGCTGGGAAAAGGCGCGGTCGCGACCCACAGCTTTTCCTTCCAGGAATCGGTGCCGGCCGTGGGCCAGGCCGCCCTGGCGCTGGAGTGCCGCGCCGACGACAAGTCCACCCTGCGCGCGGTGCGCAAGCTGGACGATCCGGAGACGGCCGAGGCCGTCGAGCTCGAGCGCCAGTTCATGAAATCGGTGGGCGGCGGATGCCGCGTGCCCATGGCCGCGCACGCCTACCCCTACGGCGATAGCTTCCGCTTTCTGGCCGTGATCGGCGATGCGAAGACCGGAAAGCTGGCGCGCATCGAACGCGTTCTCGATCCCGAGGACGCCGAGGAAGAAGTGGACGAGATCGCCGAGGAAATCCTGGAAATGTGCCGGGCGAAGGGCCTTCCCACGCCTCGCGGAGACTGACGGCCATGATCGGCGTGCTGAACACCCGTCCGCGCGAAATCGCGCCCCCACTCAGCGCCCTGCTGCGCGAGGCCGGCTACGCGCCCTTCGAGGTGCCCTTGGTGGAACTCAGCCTGAACCCCAAGGGTTTACGGGAGTTGCACGAAAAAGCCGGGCATCCTGAAAATTACGCCGGGGTGCTCATCTCCTCTCCCAACCTGCTCTCGGCGATGCAAGCGACCGGCGAAAAAATCCCGGAGGCGTTCCTGGCCAAGCCGTGGTATCTGATCAGCGCGCGCATCCAGAAAGAAGTGGAGGCCCTCGGCGCCCGCATCGGTTTCGTCGCCAAGGAAGCCTCGCTCAACGGATTCCTGCGCGAGATCGCCACGCACAACGGCGCGAAACTCCTGCATTTATGCTCCTCCAAGACCCGGCTGAAACCCGATTCGCTGAAAGCCAAGGGCTTTTCCATCGAGAACCTTACGCTATACACTCCGGAATGCCCTCCGGGGTGCGGTGAGGCCGCGGAGCAGGCCTGGAACCAGGTGCGCGCAATCATCTTCGCCTCGGGAACCGCCGTGCACAACCTTTTCTCCGCGCGGCCCGGCCTCGCCGCGACCATGGGGACCTCTTCCGGCCCCTTGCCGATCTCCATCGGCCTGAGCGCTACCGAGGCGCTGAAATCGAACGGCGTCCGCCATTACCGCCAGGCGCCGACGGCCGACAACGCCGGCTTCATCGCGGCGCTCAACCAGGAATTCCGCACATGAATAACGTGGAAGAAAACACGGCGCGCTACGACCGCGCCCGCAAGGTCATACCCGGCGGCGTCAATTCGCCCGTGCGCGCCTTCAAATCGGTGGGCGGAACCCCCGTGTTCATCGACCGAGCCCGCGGCCCTTATCTATACGATACCGACGGCAAGGAATACGTTGATTTCGTGTTGTCCTGGGGCCCCATGATCGCGGGACACGCCCCGGAAAGCGTGGTCGACGCCGTGCGCGCCGCGGCGGAAAAGGGGCTGAGCTTCGGGGCCGTGACCGAGGCCGAAACGCAAATCGCGGAGCGCATCCGCGGCATCCTGCCCTCGGTGGAAAAGGTCCGCCTCGTTTGCTCGGGGACCGAGGCCACCATGGCGGCGGTGCGCCTGGCGCGCGGCGCCACCGCGCGGGAAAAGATCGTCAAGTTCCGCGGCTGTTACCACGGCCATGGGGACAGCTTCCTGGTGCAGGCCGGGTCGGGGGCGCTGACCTTCGGCAACCCCAGCAGCCCGGGCGTTACGCGCGGCGCGGCGCAGGATACCTTGATCGCGGAGTTCAACGACCTCGGGTCGGTACAGAAGCTCTTCGCCGCCCAGGGAAAGGACATCGCGGCGATCATCGTCGAGCCCGTGGTCGGCAACATGGGGGTCCTGGCCCCGGAACCCGGATTCCTGGAAGGGTTGCGCGCGCTTTGCGACGGCAGGAACACCTTGCTGATCTTCGACGAGGTCATGACCGGTTTCCGGGTGTCGTTGCGCGGCGCCCAGGGCCTCTACGGCATCACCCCGGACCTCACGACTTTGGGCAAGGTCATCGGCGGCGGCCTGCCGCTCGCGGCCTACGGCGGGCGCGCCGACTTGATGGACAGGTTGAGCCCCGAGGGTCCGGTGTACCAGGCCGGCACGCTTTCGGGCAACCCGCTCGCGGTCGCCGCGGGCCTCGCCACCCTCGACCTCATCATGGCGCCGGGGTTCTACGACCGCCTCGAAGCCCTTTCGGCCCGCTGGGAAAACGACCTGGGCGCCGCGCTCGCGCGCTCTCCCCTGCCCTTCCGCATCAACCGCGTCGGGTCGATGATGACCGTGTTCTTCAGCGGCAAGAACGTGCGCGACTATGACTCCGCCGTCGCCTGCGACACCGCCTTGTTCGGAAGGTTTTTCCAGGCCTGCCTGCGCGAGGGCCTTTACCTCGCGCCCTCGCAGTTCGAGGCCGGCTTCCTGTCGATCGCGCACGACGAGGCCGTGCTGGCGCGGGTCGCGGAGAAGACGGAACGGGCGGTGCGGTCGTTGTGACCCACGGGGCCGTAGGGGCGGGGTAACCCCGCCCCTACCGACCCTACCGCCCGTCTAATCCCTGAGGAAATACTCCACCGTGGCGACGACGCGCACGGTTTTGCTGATCTGGCTTTCCTCGCGCGCGCCCGGCGCCTCGTCGCGCGGGCGGATCTCGAACAATCCCTGATTGGCGCGCCGGATCCCCGCGATATCGCTCTTCGAGTCGCGCGCGAACTGCTCGGCGGCCGCGCGCGCCTGCGCGGTGGCCTCGGCGATCATCTTCGGCTTCAGGTCTCCCAGGCCGCTGAAGATGAAGGTCGGCCCGCCGCCCCCGTATTCGTTGCCCGAAGAGAACACCACCCCGCCCGACACCAGTTCGCCGATGCGCTGGCTGGCGTTCAGGATGTTCTCGGGGTCGTTCGAACGCACCATCACCGTCTGGCGGATCACATAACGGCTGGCGATGCCGCCCTGGGGCGCGTACTGGTTGGCGAAGGCGTCGGTGACCGAGAAGTCCTGCAGTTCCACCGCGGCGGAATCGATGCCGTTGCGCGCCAGGAAGGTTTTCACGCGTTCGATGTCGGCGGCGAGCTTGGCGTGGCCGCGGCCGAGGTCGTTGTCGGAGACCGCCAGCCGCAGGGGCCAGATCGCGAGCGTGGCCTGCACTTCGCGCTCGGCCACGCCCTTCACCGTCACGACGCGCTCGGCCGTGCGGGCGCGCACGAGGCCCTGGCCGAGCAACCACCCGCCCAGCGCCAGCCCCAGGCCGACGATCAAGGAACCCCAGATGATGTTTCGGTTCTGCATGGAATTAAGATACGAGGGTCCTCATCATCCGGGGCCTTGGCCGGCGGGAAACTTTATTTCAGCTACGCTCAGACAGGCACGGCCCGGCCAAACGCCGGGCCGCGAACTCGCTTCGCTGAAATAAAGTATCCGCCGGCCTGAACACGGCACCGGTGTTGCGTTCGCCGCCGAGAGACAATACTTCGGACAAAATGGGCGAGTTCTCGGCCCCGTTTTCAAGCGGGGCCGAGCCTGTCTGAGCCCATTGTCCGAAGTTTTCGTCTCGAGGCGGCCCGCGTTCATCCCAGGAAGCGCGAGATACCCGGCGGCCGAGCAACCCACGCGCCCAACCAAAATTCTGTTTGGATATCTCTTTTTATTTCAAGGACTTAGAAGGCTCGCTGCAAGCGATTTTCACCTTGCCTGTTGTCCAGCCCCCCGAACCGAGCTAACTTGTCCGCTATCCCGCCTGCGCGACGATGCGCGGAAAACCAGAGAAAATGGCCGAAAACAAGCAAAAAAACGTAAAAACGCCCGGTTCTTACGATGAAGACAGCATTAAGTCGCTGGACTGGGTCGAGCACATCCGCCTGCGCCCGGGCATGTACATCGGCAAACTGGGCAACGGTTCCGCCCCGGACGACGGCATTTACGTCCTTTTTAAGGAAATCGTCGACAACTCCATCGACGAATTCGTCATGGGCGCCGGCAAGCAAATCGACATCTCCCTCGACGAAGACGGCACGCTGTCGGTGCGCGACTACGGCCGCGGTATCCCGCTGGGCAAGGTCATCGACTGCGTCTCGAAGATCAATACCGGCGGCAAATACGAGGGCGATGCCTTCAAGAAATCGGTCGGCCTGAACGGGGTGGGCTCCAAGGCGGTGAACGCCCTGTCGGAGCGCTTCCGCGTGCAATCGTTCCGCGACGGCAAGACCAAGGCGGCCGAGTTCGCCCGGGGCAAGCTGGTCAAGGACGAAAAGGAAACGCCCACGAAGGAGCCGAACGGCACCTTGATGCGCTTTTTGCCCGACTCGGCCTTGTTCCCCCGCTTCAAGTGGGTGGCCGAGTTCCTCGTCGAGCGCATCCTGTATTACACCTACCTGAACGCGGGCCTGACGCTGCAGTTCAACGGCGAGAAATACACCTCGAAGAACGGCTTGCGCGACCTGCTCGAGCGCCACACCGACGAGACGATCCGCTACCCCATCGTCCACCTGAAGGATACCGATCTGGAGATCGCCCTGACGCACGACAACAGCTACGGCGAGCGCTATTTCTCCTTTGTGAACGGGCAGTACACCACCGAGGGCGGCACCCACCTCGCGGCCTTCAAGGAAGGCGTCGTGCGGGCCTGCAAGGACTTCTACAAGAAGGACGTGGATTCGTCGGACGTGCGCGCCTCCATCGTGGGGGCCGTCGCGATCCGCATGCACGAGCCCGTGTTCGAGTCGCAGACCAAGACCAAGCTGGGCTCCACGAACTACAACGAAAGCGGCGATTCGCTGCGCTCGTGGATCGTGGAATTCGTGCGCAAGAACCTGGAGCTGCACCTCCACAAGAACCCGGAGACCGCGAAGGCCCTGCTCGACAAGATCCAGCAGAGCGAGCGCGAGCGCAAGGACATGGCCGGCATCCGCAAGCTCGCCAACGAGCGCGCCAAAAAGGCCAACCTGCACAACCGCAAGCTGCGCGACTGCAACGTGCACTACGACGACAAGCACAAGCGCAGGGGCGAGAGCACGATCTTCATCACCGAGGGCGACTCGGCCTCGGGCTCGATCACCAAGGCGCGCGACGTGGCCACCCAGGCGGTTTTCTCCCTCAAGGGCAAGCCGCTGAACTGCTACGGGA
The DNA here is from genome assembly GCA_021155885.1 of Fibrobacteria bacterium. Lineage (GTDB taxonomy): Bacteria > Fibrobacterota > Fibrobacteria > UBA11236 > UBA11236 > UBA11236. The sequence goes on from JAJNBB010000048.1 coordinate 14,626, forward strand.
TGACCAAGAAGGTCGTGTACGAAAACGAGGAATTCAACCTGCTCCAGCACGCCCTCAACATCGAGGAGGGCCTCGACGACCTGCGCTACAACAACATCGTGGTGGCCACCGACGCCGACGTCGACGGCGCGCACATCCGCCTGCTGCTGCTGACCTTCTTCCTGCAGTTCTTCCCGGAGCTGGTGGAGAAGGGCCACGTGCACATCCTGCAGACGCCCCTGTTTCGCGTGCGGAACAAGAAGGAAACGATTTACTGCTACGACGACGGCGAAAAGCAGGCCGCGCTGAACAAGCTGGGCAAGAACGCCGAGATCACCCGCTTCAAGGGCCTGGGCGAGATCTCCCCCGACGAGTTCGCGGCCTTCATCGGCAAGGACATCCGCCTGGAGACGGTGCTGCTGCAGCGCGACTCCAAGGGCGAGGCCAAGACCGACAAGATCCTCGAGTACTACATGGGCAAGAACACCCCCGCGCGGCGGGACTTCATCATCGAGAACCTCAAGGTCGAGGAAGACGTGGTGGAGGAGGTGCCGGCGGAATTTGCGGCGGAAAAAGCGGAATTGGCGGAAGCAGGATGAGGAAGAGTAAAGGGTTGTTAGTTGTTGGTTGTTGGTTGTTAGAAAACAACAAGTACGGAAAATCCTTTTCCCTCCGGCCAACAACCCACAACCAACAACCAACAACTTTCGAAGCATTGCCCACAAAGAAATAGATCATGGCTTCCAACACGATCAAAGAACATATCCCCCACGTCCAGGACATGTACCGGGAGTACTTCCTGGAGTACGCCTCGTACGTCATCACCGACCGCGCCGTGCCGCATCTGCACGACGGCCTGAAGCCGGTGCAGCGCCGCATCCTTCACGCTTTACGCGAACAGGATGACGGCCGCTTCCACAAGGTCGCGAACATCATCGGCCAGACGATGAAGTACCACCCGCACGGCGACGCCGCCATCGGCGAGGCGCTCGTGGGCATGGGCCAGCGCGACCTGCTGGTGGACACCCAGGGCAACTGGGGCGACCCGGTCACGGGCGACAGCTCCGCGGCGCCGCGTTACATCGAAACCAAGCTTTCGAAGTTCGCCCTCGAGGTGGCCTTCAACGCCTCGACCACGGTGTGGCAGCGCTCCTACGACGGCCGCAACCTGGAGCCGGTGACGCTGCCGATGAAGTTCCCGCTGGTGCTCGCCCAGGGCACCGAGGGCATCGCCGTCGGCCTGGCCACCAAGATCCTGCCGCACAACTTCTGCGAGCTGTTGCAGGCCTGCATCGCCATCCTGAAAAAGGAAAAGTTCAAGCTCCTGCCCGACTTCCCCACCGGCGGCCTCGCCGACGCCTCGGCCTACAACGACGGCCAGTCGGGCGGCAAGGTGAAGGTGCGGGCCAAGATCTCGGTGGACGACCCGAAGACCCTGGCCATCACCGAGGTCCCCTACGGCGTCACCACGGCCTCGCTGATCGAGTCGATCGTCTCGGCCAACGAAAAGGGCAAGATCAAGATCAAGAAGATCGAGGACAAGACCGCCGCCAAGGTGGAGATCCTCGTGCACCTGCCGGCCGGCGCCGATCCCGAGAAGTCCATCGACGCGCTGTACGCCTTTACCTCGTGCGAGGTCTCGATCTCCCCGAACTGCTGCGTGATCTTCGAGAACAAGCCCGTGTTCATCGGGGTCTCGGAGCTGCTCGAGATCAGCGTCCAGCACACCGTCTCGCTGCTCCGCCAGGAGCTGGAGATCCGCAAGCAGGATCTGCGCGAGAAGTGGAACTTCAAGTCGCTGGAGCAGATCTTCATCGAGGAGAAGATCTACCGCAAGCTGGAAACCGCCGACTCCTCCGAGGCCATAATCTCCGTGGTGGACAAGGGCCTCAAGCCGTTCCGGGCCAAATTCCTGCGCGACGTGACCGAAGAGGACATCAAGCGCCTGATCGAGATCCCCATCCGCCGCATCTCGCGCTACGACGCGAACAAGGCGAACGAGGAAATGATCGCGCTCGACAAGGCCATCAAGGAGACCGAAAAGAACCTCAAGGGCCTGACGAACTACGCCATCGCCTACTACGAGAACCTGCTCACGAAGTACGGCAAGGGCCGCGAGCGCAAGACCAAGCTGCCCCGCGGCGGCTTTAGCGCCATCGACGCCTCCGAGGTGATCCTCAGCAACCTGAAGCTGTACATGGACCGCGAAGGCGGGTTCGTGGGCACCGCCCTCAAGAACGTGGGCGGCGCCGAACAGGTGGAGGGCGAATTCTCGGCCCTCGATGAGGTGATCGCCTTCAAGGAAGACGGCACCTTCGTCGTGACCAAGGTTTCGGACAAGGCCTTCGTGGGACAGAAAATCCTGCGGGTGGAAAAGTTCGACCGCGCCGACGACAGCGCCGTCTACAACCTGCTGTACCGCGACGGGCGCGGCGGCGCGACGATGGCCAAGCGCTTCACGATCGGCGGCATCACGCGCGACAAGCAGTACGACCTGACCAAGGGTTCGGCGCAGAGCAAGGTCCATTACCTTGAGGTCCAGCCCGGGAGCCAGGCCGACAAGGTGATGCTCCACCACGTGCCCCAGCCGCGCATCAAGCCGACCTTGGCCGTGAACTTCGAGGACTACCCGGTGCGCCCGCGCGGCACGCAGGGCGTGATCGTCACGAAGCACGCCGTCAAGAAGGTCGAGCGGCTGACGAAGATCAAGCAGGGATAGCGTCGGCTTTCAAAGCCTTTTTTGTTCGTGACGATTGATATATTCCTTCGATGTTCCGGCCCTTCATGGTTCCCCTGTTGCCCTGCCGGTCGATAGATCCCGTGCTGGAGTTTTATGCCGCGCTCGGGTTCGAAGTCACCTACCGGCAGAAATCCCCCAATGTCTACGCCGCCATACGGTATGGCGAGCACATCCACTTGCACTTCTACGTCATGAAATCCCATGCTCCCGAAAAAAACCACGGCACCTGCCTGGTTATTCTGGAGGATCCTGAAGCACTGCATGCGGCGCTGACCGCCCACTACCGCAAAGCTAAAGGAACAGTTCCGCTCACGGGATTCCCCCGCATTCCGCGCTGGCGCGCCGGCCAAACGCGGTTTAACGTGGCGGATCCGGCGGGAAACATCATCCGTTTCATATCCCACCAGGAGAGCAGCGGCCCGGATTGGGTCAAGAGCCCGGAAAACTCGGGCTCGATCCTTTCAACGGCTCTTGTGACCGCCCTCAAGCTCCGCAACGGCAAAGGCGACGAAGCCATGGCCGCGGCGGCGTTGGATCGGGCTTTGCGCGCGAAGGATGGCGGAAACGTGCGCGAACGCGCCCGGGCGATCGCGCTTCGCTGCGAACTGGCTTCCGTGCTTGGAGAATCGACCTTGCTGGATGCACTTTTGAACGAATTCGCGGGATTGAATCTCGACGTCATGGACAGGGACATCCTCGGTCCCGAAATACGGGAAATGGAAAAATTGAATTCCGCCCGTAATTGACCCGGCCAAGACCCGGAGAACTTCGGGACCCAGCGTGAACACCTCACGGCCACGGGAACCGGATTGGTCGGCAGCTCGGCAACCTTCACCGCCTTCGGGCTTTCCTGGCTGTTGGGACGCGTCGGGCTATAAGGGCGCGTTGTCCTCAAAACCCGCGAAATCCCTTTAAAGCCGTCTGATTTCCGGGTTTTAGGGTGGGTATATCTTGTCCCCGGATTTCTGGCCCCCGCCTTCATGCGGGCTTACCGGATTCCTCTATCTTGGGGGGCGGACAGAGGCCGTAAGCCTACCCGGTTCCCGGCGGACGTAGAGATCTTCAGAAGGATGATTACCCGCTTCTGGAAATGCTCCCGTCCCTAGCCGTCCCCGGTTTCACGGCCGAGGCCTCTGTCTCCAATCTCATTCATTCCCGCCTTTTTAAATCGCGAATCCCCGCATCCGCGCCGCGTTCCGTATTGGCGACGCTTTAATCGGCGAAGTGGGGCGAAGACCGTATGGAGCGAGGCCCGTTTCCGCTCTATATCCCCCTTCATGAATACCGATTATCCGAACCCCAAGAAACTTCTGGCCTTCGCCACCTTCCTCTGCCTGGCCTTGTCCGGGTGCGTCTCCGAACCGGACGGCGTGATCAACGCCTGCGTCGTTCCCCAGGTCGTTCGGACTTCGCCCGAAGCCAACGAGGCCAACGTGAGCCTGAGCAAGACTTCGATGCCTGCCAGGTCCGCCAAGGCGGGCGCGATCAAGGTCATCACGGCGACCTTCAACACGCCGATGGACCCCGCCTCCATCAATCCTTCCACCTTCATTCTCCGGCAAGGGACCGATACCCTCGCCGGTTCGGTTTCGTACACCGACACCACCGCCGTATTCACGGCGCCGAACGACCTCCTGCCGGGCGCCACCTACACGGTCACGATCACCACCGGCGTCAGCGCCCTCGGCACGCACATGGCCGCCGATTATACCTGGAGCTTTTCCACCGATTCCATCCCCCCGGCCCCGGTGCTGATAGCCCCCGCGGCGGGAGCGACGAACCAGGCCACCAGCCCGATGCTGAGCTGGAACGCCTCGGCGGGCGCCGAAACCTACCGCCTGCAGGTTTCCACGAACCCGTTGTTTTTGACAACCGTGTTCGATGACTCCACGATCACCGGGACCTCGCGGAGGATCACGGGCCTGACCATCGGAACGACCTACTACTGGCGCGTCAACGCGAAGAACAGCGCCGGCACCAGCACCTGGTCCACCCGCGACTTCACGACGATCGCGACCGCCCCGGCCGCGCCCACCCTTGCATCGCCCGCAAATGCTTC
>JAJNBB010000049.1 GCA_021155885.1 Fibrobacteria bacterium
AAATCTTGCTTGGATCCCCGCCTGCGCGGGGATGACGGGTAGGTATATTCCCAATATGTTCCTGAATAAAGATACCGACCGCCAGGACCGCCGCAGCGCCTCGCTGCTGGACGCCGACCGGTCGATCCTGCTGGTGATCGACGCGCAGGAGAGGTTCCGGGGTGCCGTGGAAAACATGGACGCGGCAGGCGCGCGGATTTCCCTGCTGGCGAAGGCCGCCGCGCGGCTGGGGGTTCCGGCGCTCGTCACCGAGCAGTACCCCAAAGCCCTGGGGACGACCCTGGCAGGCATTACCTCTTCCCTGCCCCCGGGGACGGAGAAATTCGAAAAGATGTGCTTTAGTTGCTCCGATGCCCCGGAATGGGCCGTGGCCCTGAAAGCCTCGAAGCGGGATCAACTGGTTTTATGCGGCGTCGAGGCGCACGTGTGCGTATTGCAAACCGCCCTGGATCTGGCGCAGAACTCTGACGGCACGGTGTACGTGGTCGAAGACGCCGTGTCCTCGCGGCGTCCTTCGGACAAGGAGGCCGCCCTGCGTCGCATGGAATCCCATGGGATTCAGGTCGTGACGGCCGAGATGGTGATTTTCGAGTGGCTGCGAAAGGCCGGCACGCCGGAGTTCAAGGAACTGCAGGGATTGATCAAGTAGCCAGTAGCAGACAGCGTACAGCTTACAGCCGAGGGGCGAAGTCCATTTTTTCCGGCTGTACGCTGTTCGCTAATCCTTCTCGTCCTCGTCTTCGTCCTCGATCGGGTCGAACTTGATGCCGGTCAGGTCTCCCCCACGCTCGTCGATCTTTTTCTTGATGCGGTAGAACTCGTCCAGACGCACGTGAAAGCCCTTGGCGTCGTCGTCGGTGATGCCGTTGCTGATCAGAAACTCGCAGACCTCGATGGCCTTTTCCAGGTTTTTCTGGTTCTGGTAATAGGTGATGAGCGCCTTGCACTGCACGGCCACGAATTTTGGATTGTATCCGTAAACCGGCAAAGTGTCGCGCAGGAAGTTGAGCGAGAACTGGGTCAAGGTTTCCTTGCTCATGCGCGACTTGCTTTCCTTGATCTTGAAGGTCAGCTGGTCGAGAAATTCATGGGCGATTTCGACCCGTTCGAAGAAGGGGTCCGACGAGGCCTGATGGGCCAGAAAATCCTCCAGGACCGAAACGTCGTCCTCGCGCAGGCGGCGCAGGGCGTCCACCAGAAAGGGGTAGCGAGGGGGTTCGGGGATTTCGGGAATATCCGGGGACGTGGGATCGGGCATGGAAGGGAAAGTAACAAGGAAGAGTTGTTGGTTGTTGGTACTTGGTTATTGGAATCATATCGAATCCGGGTTTGTTCCTGTCTTTGGCGGCCACCGGGCCGCCGTAACTCCCTCTGACAACGGACAACCAACACCTTCCACGTATCAACCCCCTCCCCCCTGCCATTTCCTACCTTTGCTCCCACATGTTTTTAGATGAAACCAAAATCGAAGTCATCGCGGGCAAGGGCGGCGACGGGGCGGTGGCCTTTCGCCACGAGAAGTATGTGCCGCTGGGCGGACCCTGCGGCGGCAACGGCGGCCGGGGCGGGCACGTTATCTTCGTGGCCACCAAGGACCGGCATACCCTGTACGACATCGGTCAAAGCCGCAAGTTCAAGGCCGAAAACGGCGAAAAAGGCGGGTCGGGCGATTGCACCGGCCGCAGCGGCGAGGATGAAATCATCCTGGTGCCCGTGGGCACGATGATCAAGGATTCGCAAAGCGGCGAGTTGCTGGCCGACCTGAAGACCAACGGCCAGAAGGTGGTCATCGCCGAGGGCGGCCGGGGCGGCGTGGGCAATACGGCCTTCAAAAGCTCCCGAAACCAAGCCCCCCGCAAATTCACTCCCGGAGCGCCCGGGCAGTCGCGCCGGCTGCAGCTGGAACTGAAGCTCATGGCCGATTGCGGCCTGGTGGGCTTTCCCAACGCCGGCAAGAGCTCTTTGATCCGCAAGGTCTCCTCGGCCACGCCCAAGGTCGCGGACTACCCCTTCACCACCCTGAAGCCCGCCCTCGGGGTCGTCAGCCTCGGGCCGGCCACCAGCTTCGTGCTGGTGGATATTCCCGGCATCATCGAAGGGGCGTCCGACGGCAAGGGACTCGGCCACCGCTTCTTGCGCCACATCGAGCGCACCCGCTGCCTGGCCTTCACGATCGACGCCAGCGGCGAGGATCCCTACGGCCAGTACAAAATCCTGCGCGCCGAGCTCGAAAAATTCCATCCCCTGCTGCTCGAAAAGCCCAAGCTCATCGTGCTGACCAAGCTCGACCTCGGGGACTTCCCCGTGGACAAGCGCTTCAAAAAAGAAAAGTGTCCCGTCCTGAAAACGTCGTCGATCACCGGCGCCGGGCTCGAGGAGTTCAAGCGGGAAGCCTATACCCTGTCCCGCGACGCCGGCGCGGTGAAGGACTCCTGGGCGGGCTGAGCCCGTCGTCCTTTCGCCCCGCGGCCTGAAACATGAGCCTGAAACGCACACCCAGGGCGCGGAACGTCAGGCCTTCCATCCGGGGTTTCAAGGGCTGGACGGTGACCCTGTCGGTGGGGATGATCCTGCCGGTCCTTCTGGTCCTTTTCCTGCTCTTCGGCAAAATGCCCACGCTGCCGGGAAGCGACGCGCCCAAGCGCGTGCTGTACGAGGTTCCGGAAAACACCACCGCCTCGGAACTCATCAACAACCTTTACGAAAGGCGCCTCATCGCCTTCCCCGAGGTGCTGAACCTGGTGTTCCGCGTCACGGGCTGGGAAAAGCGCATCCGCGCGGGGTTCTATTACCTGCCCGCCCGCAACTCCGTCATGGGCATCGCCAAAACCCTCACCTCCGGAGAGATGGCCACGCGCACGCTGACCATTCCCGAGGGAAAAACGAGCTGGGAAATCTTCGCCATCCTGCGCCGCTCCTTTCCCGCCGATTCGCTGGACCTCGCCACCTTCGAGGAGCTGGCGCACTCCGCCGAATTCGCGCGCGCGCTGGGGGTGCCGGCCGACAACCTGGAGGGCTATCTCTATCCCGACACCTACGTGGTGCCCTTCAGCATGAAGGAGCGCGACCTGCTGCGGCTCATGGTCTTGCGCTTTCACGAAGTGATCGCGGACATGCCGCGCGACCGCTACATCGTGGAGCGCTACGGCGTGCATGGGTGGGTCACCTTGGCCTCGATCGTCGAGAAGGAAGCCGCCGTCAATCGCGAACAGAGGCGCATCGCCGGGGTTTTCACCAACCGGTTGAGGCAAGGCTGGTCGCTGGGCGCGGACCCCACCGTGCGGTACGCCCTGCGCAAGCTGACCGGTCCGCTGCGTTCCGAGGATTTGAGAAGCGCCTCGCCGTACAACACGCGCCGCTTCCGCGGCCTGCCCCCCGGCCCGGTCTGCAATCCCGGAGAATCGGCGCTTCTGGCCACCCTGAACCCCGAAAAAACCCGCATGATGTTTTTCGTGGCCAAGGACGACGGGTCGCGCGAGCATTATTTCTCGGTCACCTACGCCGAGCATAACGTGCTGAAGGAACAGGCCGCCGCGAACCGCGAAAAAATGCGCGAGCTGCTGGCGCGGCAAGCCGACTCGCTGCTCGCCGCCGCCGAGGCCGAGATCGAGGCGCCCGCCGACAAGACCGATCCGGAATCCCCGGCCGCGCCCGCCGTCAGGGAGGCGAAGATCTCCGAAGCGGACGCGCGTCCCGACACGGCGCGCAAGCCGCGACCGGCGCACCCGCTGGATACCCTGGCACGCCGGGAAGCCAAAAAGACGCCCCGTTAGGAGCGCGCGGTCGTCAGCTTGTTGACCATCTGGGAGCGGACCTTGAGGAACCCCTTCTGGGAGCGCGCCAGCTTGACGTCGCCGATGATCGCGTGCGCCATCACGTATCCCATGCCGTCCCAGTCGGGTCCGCAGCTGCTGATGCCCAGGTGGTAGTAGCGGGGATCGTTCTGCAGCCCGATGATCGAGATGTCCTGCGGAACCCGCAAGCCCCGCTCGCGCGTCCATTCCATCGCCTCGGAGGCCATGCCGTCGCGTGACAAGATCCAGACCTTGGCGTCGGCGTAGCCCCGGCAGGTTTCGAACACGTTCGGGGTGAAAACGATGCGCCCGTCCAGTTCCTTCAAATGGGTTCCCGGGTATTTGGCCTCCAGGTATTTGCGGTACTCGGGCCCCACCGAGCCCGTCACGCCCTGGGGATGCGAGGAATCGGGGGCCGATTCGACCACGAGCCGGAAGACGAAGCCGGGGATCGCGCTTTCGATGGCCAGCGCGACCTTCAGGAAGAAGTCGGGGCGGAAGGGTTCGGAAAGCTCGCTTTCCCGGATGCAGAGGTTCGCCTCGCGCGCGCCCTGGTTCTGGAGATAGTGCGCCAGCGCGCGGGCCATGTCGGTTTCGACGTTGCCGCGCGAGAAGACATGGGCCTGCTGGGCCAGTTCGGAGAGATCGTTGTTCTGGCCGTGGATCAGGACGCGCACCTGCTGCTTGACCAGCGCCGGATGGCGCGCGAACAAGTCGCGGAAGAAGGGAAGGTGGGAGGCGTCCACCCCGTAGAACACGAGCCCCGCCGGGTAGCGGCCGCTGGTTTCCCACTCCCCGGCCAGCCGGTCCAGGCTCGAAGCCTGTTCGGGGTGCAGCGAATACCCGGAGTGATAGAGCTCGCGCTCCATTTTCTGGAAGGCGAGCGCGATGGGGTCGGAGTTGAAGATCTTGTGGAAGTCCCCGGACTCGAAGCGGAAGAAGATGACCTCCTGCCGGGAAACATCGGAAAGCAGCTGGTCCATGCGGCCGACCCAATAGCTCTTGCCGATCTTTTCGACGTAGCCGAGGCTTTCCATGCGCTGGTACGCAGTGGTGACCGTTTCGGAGGACACGCGAAACTGGTTGCGGATGAACTTGACCGGGGGCAGGGCCTTCCCCTTGCGGTACACGCCTTCCGAGATCATGCGGATCAGGCTCGCCGCCAGGTGCTCGACCGAGGATTCCCGCGAGGTGCCGAGGCGCACGTTCATGACGCGGGTCGTGCCGCGCTCCAGGTTCGGCGTGAAGGTTCCCTTGCCCGGAATGCGAATCACCTTGCCTTCATCGCGCAGCTTGGCGAGTACGCGCTGGACGGTGATGGTGGAAAGCCCCCACTGCGCGCCCAGTTCGCGGTCGGGAGGCAGGCAGGTGTCAGGTGGCAGCTTGGCGATCTCGAGCAGGATCCACTGCTGGAACTCCTGCGCGCGCGAGACCGGGGCTTCCCTCTTCTTCAGGGGGCGAAACGCCAAACGGGTGGCGGTCGCGGGCATCGTCAAGGTATCGAAAGGCGTCATAGTTCTCACTCCCCTGATGTATGATCCATACTCGTCATTTCCATCATCCGGGTTGAAGATAAATAACTTGGATAAAATCGGCCAACTTTCGGACTAAATGGCCGCGAAGTCAATAAAAACAATTTGTCGCCTGGAATAATTTTTATAACTGTTTGGCCTTTTATCTCCCCCTCGGCAGACCTGAAAGAATACAGGAATGAAATCCATAAGTTTCATTTTTAGGGTATTTGAGGCTTAAAAACAAAAAGAGACGCCCCTTTCGGGACGCCTCTTTTCGAAAAGTTCTAAAAATCTGAAACGGTCCGTTACGAATTCTTTTGGTCAAAATTGCGCATGACGTCCACCAGCGCCTGCACCCCGTCGAGGCCCATGGCGTTGTAGACGCTGGCCCGGAAACCGCCCACAGAACGGTGGCCCTTGAGCCCCGAAAGCCCCGCGGCCTCGGCTTCCTTAAGGAAGGCGCCTTCCAGTTCCGGCTTGTTCATCACGAAGGTGATGTTCATGCGCGAACGGTCCTCGACCGCGCAGGTGCCCTTGAACGAGGGATTGCGGTCGATTTCGCCATACAGCAGCGCGGCCTTTTCCTCGTTGCGCTTTTGCATCGCCTGCACGCCGCCCTGGGCCTTCACCCACTTCAACGTTTCGAGCGCCATGTAGATCGCGAACGCCGGCGGGGTGTTGTACATCGAGTCATTGTCGGCGTGGACCTTGTAGTCGAGCATCGACGGCAGCTTGCGCTTGTTCTTGCCCAGCCAGTCCTCGCGGATGATCACCAGCGTCGTGCCCGCGATGCCCATGTTCTTCTGCGCGCCCGCGTAGATAAGGCCGAACTTCGAAACGTCCACCGGACGGCTGAAGATGTCGCTGCTCATGTCGGACACCAGCGGCACCGGCGACTCGGGGAATCGCTGGAGCTGGGTTCCGTAAATCGTGTTGTTCGAGGTTACGTGAAAGTACTGCGCGTCGGCCGGAACGGCATAGTCCTTCGGGATGAACGTGTAGTTGGCGTCCTTGCTCGAGGCCACCACGTTCACGCTGCCGAAAAGCTTGGCTTCCTTGATGGCCTTGTCCGCCCACACGCCGCTGTTCAGGTAGGCCGCGGTCTCGTTCTCGCCGAGCAGGTTCATGGGAACCATCGCGAACTGCAGGCTCGCGCCTCCCTGCAGGAACAGAACCTTGTAACCGTCGGGGACGCCGAGCAATTCCTTGACGATGGCGCAGGCATCGGCCACGACGGCCTCGTACTCCTTGCTGCGGTGCGAAATCTCCAGCAGGGACATTCCCATGCCCTGGAATTCGAGGCACGCGCGGGAGCCGGCTTCCATGGCCTCACGGGGCAAAATGGCAGGACCGGCGCTGAAGTTATAGACCTTTTTCATGGAGTTTCCTGGTTTAAAAAGGAGGTTTTGAGGCCCAAAAAGGTAATTCCGAGGCCTTGTCCGGGTAAGGCCCAAGACAATTCCTGACGCGTGGTTTGGAACGCCGAAGACATCGTAAGCCGGGCGTGGGGGATTCGGGGGGGCTGTCCGGGCCGGTCGGTCTGGAACCGGTCCCTGCCCGGACAGGCGCAGCGGCGGGACGGCGGGGCCAGTGTAGGGGCGCGTCGCAACGCGCCCCTACCGGGACCTATACCCCGCCGTCGCGGTGGTCTGGATGCCGCCGCGCGCGTTGAACACGCCTTGGACTTCCATGGACCGGGGCTTGCAGGCCTTCACACAATCCGTCAAAAGCTTATTTACCACATGTTCATGAAAAACACCGAGTTCCCGATATGAGTTGATATACTCCTTGAAGCTTTTCAACTCAAGGCAAAGTTTATTGGGCACATAGCGAATCACCAAGGTGGCGAAATCGGGCAGCCCGGTTTTAGGGCAGATGCAGGTGAACTCCGGGACGCTGACTTCCAAGGTGGTATCGCTGCCGGGGTACTGGAACTCCCAGGTTTCGATCTCCGGCAGCTTCATCCCCGGGATATGGCCCTGGCGACCTTCATAGGTCTCCGAGGTCCCCAGCGGGCCCGAGGCGATTTTGGGAGAGGGCGAATCATGATTCGCCCCTACGGCCTTTGGAATGGATGATTTTCTTTTCTTCACAATTCGTCCTCTCCCAAAATCGTTTGATCCCCCGTGACGAGGTCCTTGACCTCGTACTGCCCGGCGGGCGCGCGGTCCGACCCGAAAAAGAGAACGCGCCGGGCGCCTCCCTCGTTGGCCTCTTCCAATTGCTTCTTGAATTTGCCCGCTTTCAGGCTGTAGGAGACCGCGAGCCCTCTTTCCCGGAGTCTTTGCGCCAGGGAAAGCAGTTCAGGGCGCGGAAGACCGCCCGAGGCGGCCAGGTCGACCAGGTAGTAGTCCACCCCGGGGCGTCCCTGGGGCAGCAGGCCCTTTTCGCCGAGAAGGTCGGCCAGCACGACGTCGCCCATCCCGAAGCCCACGGCGGAGACGGGTTCCCCGCCGAGGTTGGACAGAAGGCTGTCGTAACGGCCGCCCCCCGCGAGGGCGCGGAGATTCAAACCCTTGTCGAAGAGCTCGAAGACGATGCCCGTGTAATAGGCCAGGCCGCGGACCACCGAGGTGTCGACGCGAACGAAGCCGGCGTAGCCCAGGCCGTCGAGCAGGCCGAAAAGGTCCCGCAGTTCGCCGAGGGCCGCCGCCTCGCCCGCGGAAGGCGCGGTGAACAGGGCCGACAGCTCGGAAAGCGAGCGGCACAGGAAAAAGCTTTCGAGCTGGGCGGCGGAATCGCCCGTGACGTTCTGTTCGGCGAGGAGCCGCCGGAATTCCTCCTCGCCAACCTTCGCGCGCTTGTCGAGCGCGGCGTAGACCCCGGCCTGGGCCGCCTCGGCGATGCCGAGGCGGCCCAGGAACTCGGAAAGCAGGCGGCGGCTCGAGACGCGCACGGCGAAGTCGTCCGCGGTGAGGCCGAAGCGGCGCAGCATTTCGACCGCGGCGGAGATGAGATCCGCCTCGGCGGCCACGGTGTCGCAGCCGACGACGTCCATGTTGAGCTGGAAGAACTCGCGCAGGCGGCCGCGCTGGGCGCGCTCGTACCGGAAGAGCCGCGGGATGGAGAACCACTTGAGGGGCTTGCGCAGGCTGGGGCCCTTTTGGTTCACCATGCGCGCCAGCGTGGGCGTGAGCTCGGGGCGCAGGGCGAGGTCGCGGTCGCCCTTGTCCTTGAAGTGGTAGAGCTGGCCCACGATTTCCTCGCCGGACTTGCCGACGTAGAGCTCGAGGTGCTCGAAAGTCGGCCCCTCGTATTCCTCATAGCCGAAGCCCCGGCACACGGCGCGCCACCCGTCGAAAAGATGGTTTTGAACGCGCATGTCCGCGGGATAAAAATCCCGGGTGCCCTTGGGGGTCTGTATGCGATCTGAGGCCATGGAAAACCCTGCTGAAAGTCGGAGAGAAAACGCTGCCGCGGGGCCTGGGAGCGGGAGAAAAAATCCTCCGGAAATCCGGGCCGCGAATTCGGTTCCCGCCCCTGAAAAACAGGGCGAAAACCGGTTTCGAAAAACCTAGAAAAGTCGCGGAAAAAACGTCGCCCGAAGTCCGGTTTTTGTTGCGAAAATCCCCCCTGCGAAGTACCTTTAGGCAGTCGTTTCCGGCACCTCCGAAACCACCTTTTTTCCGAATGAAGCAGAGCCCACGAAAACCCGCATGCGCATCCTCCTGACCAACGACGACGGCGTCCTCAGCCCGGTCCTGCACCGGACCGCCGCGGCGCTCGCCCGGGAGCACGACGTGGCGATCGCCGCGCCCGCGCTGGACCAAAGCGGGAAGTCGCATTCCTTCACCCACGGCGAGGGCCGCCTCCTCACCTACGGCCTCGACGCCTCGCTTCCCTGGCCCTTGTACCGGGTGGACGGCACGCCGAGCGATTGCGTGAAGTTCGCCGTGTCGCATCTTCTCAAGGACAATCCCCCTGACCTGGTCCTTTCCGGCCCCAACCTGGGCGAGAACGCCGGGGTCAGCGCGGTCTACTCCGGCACGGTGGCCGCCGCGCGCGAGGGCGCGCTCTGGGGCCTGCCTTCGCTGGCGGTGAGCCTGTCCGAGACCTCCGACGCCCACCTCCGCTTCGCCCTGGACTGGCTGCTCGCCTTGCTGCGCGATCCGTCCCTCCTCCCCGCCCGGGGCGCGCTGTGGAACATCAACTTTCCGGGTTGCGCGCCGGAAGCCGTCGCCGGGGCCCGCTTCACGCCCATGAGCACGGTGATGTTCCGCGACCGGTACGAGGAGACCGCGACGGAGCACGCCCTGCCCGGCTACCAACTGCTGGGACACAAGCCGGCCGAGGATTTCACGACCGGCAGCGACGATGAAATGCTGGCCCGCGGCTACATCACCGTGGCGCCCCTGCAGGTCTCCCAAACCGACCACGCCGCGCTGGCGAGGCTCAAGACCCTCGAGGGCAATCTCGACGCGGTGACCTCGCTTTCGGCCTCCGGATCCGTCAGCGCGTACCCCATCAGCGATTTCGTTCCCTAACGTTCAATAAAAGCTTCACAGCCCGAAGCCCGAAAGCACCAGGAGCCCTCATGAGTTCAGAAACCACGCACGGGACAAACAGCGGGAAGGTCCAGAACGCCTTCATCGAGGAGGAGATGAAAATCTCCTACCTGCGCTACTCGATGTCCGTCATCGTGTCGCGCGCCCTCCCCGACGTGCGCGACGGCCTGAAGCCGGTGCACCGGCGCGTGCTGTTCGGCATGGACGCGCTTTCGCTTTCCAACGACAAGCCCTACAAGAAGTCCGCCAACATCGTCGGCGAGGTGATGGGCAAGTACCACCCGCACGGCGACGCGTCGATCTACGACACGATCGTACGCCTGGCCCAGGACTTTTCGATGCGCTACCCGCTGGTCGACGGCCAGGGCAACTTCGGCTCGATCGACGGCGACCGCCCGGCGGCGATGCGCTACACCGAGGCCCGCATGGACAAGCTCGCCGAGCTGGTGCTGCAGGACCTCGACAAGGAAACGGTGGACTTCGTCCCGAACTATGACGAGTCCCTGAAGGAGCCGACGGTGCTGCCTTCCGCCTTCCCCAACCTGCTGGTGAACGGCAGCACGGGCATCGCGGTGGGCATGGCCACCAACATGGCCCCGCACAACCTGCGCGAGATCGTGAACGCCTGCGTGGCGATGATCCGCAACCCGGACATTTCCGTGGAGGAAATCCTCGCCTGCGTGAGCGGCCCCGACTTCCCCACCGGCGGCATCATTCACGGGCGCAGCGGGATCCGCGAGGCCTACCTGACCGGCCGCGGCCGCGTGGTGGTGCGCGGGCGCTGCGAGATCGAGGAAATGCCCAACGGACGCCAGCGCATCGTGGTGACCGAGATCCCCTACCAGGTCAACAAGACCACCTTGCTCGAGAAAATGGCCGCCCTGGTCCGCGACAAGGAAATCGAAGGCATCTCCGACCTGCGCGACGAAAGCGACCGCAACGGCATGAGCATCGTGATCGAGCTCAAGAAGGACGCCTTCGCCGAGGTGGTGCTGAACGGCCTGTACAAGCACACCCAGCTGCAGGATACCTTCGGCATCAACAACCTGGCCCTGGTCGAGGGGCGCCCGCGCACTCTCGGCCTGCGCGACCTGGTGTTCTACTTCCTCAAGCACCGCCACGAGGTGGTCGAGCGGCGCACGCGCTTCGACCTGCGCAAAGCCAATGAGCGCGCGCACATCCTCGAGGGCCTGCGCATCGCCCTCGACCACATCGACGCCATCGTGGCGCTGATCCGGGCCAGCGCCGACACGGCCACCGCGAAACAGGGCCTCATGGACGGCTTCAGCCTGTCGCTCCTGCAGGCCGAGGCCATCCTGGAAATGCGCCTGCAGCGCCTCACCGGCCTGGAGCGCGACAAGATCGAGAACGAATACCAGGAACTGCTCAAGACCATCGCGGACCTGAACGACATCCTGGCCCACCGCGACCGCCGCATGGCCATCATCGAGGCCGAGCTGACGGAGATCGCCGCCAAGTACGGCGACGAGCGCCGCACGGCCATCGTCGACCACGCCGACGACCTCACGGCCCTCGACCTGATCGCGAACGAGCCGATGGTGATCACCGTGTCGCACGGCGGGTACATCAAGCGCATCGGCACCGACGCCTACAAGCTGCAGGGACGCGGCGGCCGCGGCATCTCGGCGGCGGGGCTCAAGGACGAGGACTTCGTCCAGCACCTCTTCGTGGCCTGGACCCACGGCTACATCCTCGTGTTCACCAACCTCGGCCGCTGCCACTGGCTGCGGGTGCACACCATCCCCGAAGCGGCCCGCACGGCCAAGGGCAAGGCCCTGGTCAACCTGATCCAGCTTCAGCCTGACGAGAAGGTCAGCGCCTTCGTGCCGATCCGGGGCTTCGAGGACGCGCGCTCGGTGGTGCTCGCCACGGAGCGCGGCGTGATCAACAAGATGTCGCTGGCGGCCTTCTCCCGCCCGCGCGCGGCCGGCATCAACGCGATCACCTTGGATCCCGAGGACCGACTGGTGCGGGTCGCGCTGGCCTCGGAGAACGACGACGTGATGATCGGCACCCGCCTCGGGCAGGCGAACCGCTTCTCCATGGCCAAGTTCCGCCTCATGGGACGCGGGACGCGCGGCGTGCGCGGCATCAACCTGGAATCCGGCGACGCCGTGATCGGGATGATCGTGGTCGAAACCGGCATCACGGTGCTGACCATCACCGAGAAGGGCTATGGCAAGCGCACGGAACCGGACGAATACCGCGTCACGGGCCGCGGCGGCAAAGGCGTACGCAACTTCAAGATCACCGACAAGGTGGGCCCGGCGGTCTGCATGGCGCCGGTGCGCGAGGATCAGGAAATCCTGGTCATCACGCGCTCCGGCAACATCATCCGCCAGGAGGCGGCCGGCATCAGCGTGATCGGCCGCGACACCCAGGGCGTGCGCGTCATCCGCCTCGAGGAAGGCGATGCCGTGACCGGCATCACCATCGTGGAAAAGGACGACGTCGATCCGGACCAGCTGGAGTCGGCGGAAGAAGCGCGCGTGCGCCTCGCCGCCGAAGCCGGGCCCGGTACCGCGGCCCCGCTGGACTACGCCGAATCGGGTGACGAAGTGTTCCCCGAGGAAGGCGACGCGGCGGTGGACGGCGACGGAGAACCCGAGGCATAAGCCCCGGTCGCGCTCTGGTGAAAATCCTGAAGAAGCCCGCCGTGCTCGGCAAACACCGGGGACGGCGGGTGATCGCCCGCCTGGGGTGGGTGGTTCCTTTGGCCTACATGGCCTTTATCTATGTCTTGTCCAGCATTCCGGGAGAAGACCTACCGCTCCCCGTGTTTTTCATGGTCGACAAGCTCGCTCACTTCATCACCTACACGGGGCTGGGGATTCTCATCGCGTTTCGCTCCGGCCTGACGGATCTGGTCAAGGGTCGTCGCGTGCAAGAGTGGACGAAAGGAGGGTGGATCGCCCCCCTCGTGGGCATCGTGTACGGCCTCTTCGACGAGTTCCACCAGTTGTTCACGCCGCATCGTACCTTCGACCTCAAGGATTGGGCGATGGACATCGCGGGAGTTCTGTTCGGCTTCTGGCTGGCGCGCCGCTGGGACGAGCGAAGACGAAGGCAATTGCCGCAAAAGATCGCATAAAACAAAGGCCCGCAATACGCGGGCCTTATTTTTGAATTCTTTACGCTCTTTTGCGGCCATTCCGCGTTCGTGCTACTCCTTATAGTTCTCCGGGAACATCCGCCGTTCGACCGATTCGATCAGGATGTGCAGCACGATCATGTGCACTTCCTGGATGCGCTCGGTGTCCTTCGAGGCCACGACGATCTCCTCGTCCCCCTTGCCCTTGAGCGCCCCGCCGTCCTTGCCCAGCATCAGGTGCACCACCATCCCCGCCGCGCGCGCGACCTCCACCGCCTTGATGACGTTGCGCGAATTGCCGCTCGTGGAAATCGCCAGCAACAGGTCCCCGGGTTTTCCGTAGGCTTCGACGCCCCGGGAGAAAATGCTTTCGAACCCGTAGTCGTTGGCGATGCAGGTCAGGTTGGGGCCGTCGAGCAGCGGGATCACCGGCAGGGCCTTGCGGTCTCCCTTGAACCGGCCCGTGAACTCCTCGGCGAAGTGCACCGCGTCGCAGGCCGAGCCGCCGTTGCCGCACGAAAGGGCCTTGTTGCCGCGCTGAAAGCAGGCGGCGAGGGCGTCCGCCATGCGCCCGATGGTGGCCGCGTTGGCCGCGTCGGCGATGAATTCACCCAGAACCTTGTGCGATTCGGCGAGGGAGTTTTCGATGGCTTTTTGGAGATCCATGTGTGGAACCGAGGGTAGAGGTTAGAAGGTAGAGGGTAGAAATTACACGGTAGCACAGGACGGGGGACGGGAGTCGGGGGAAGGGGGTAAAACACTCGCAAGATTGCGAGAGTCGACCCGATTGTCCCCCGTCCCCCGACTCCCTACCTCCTGCCTCTCAGCTCCTCTTCGTCCGGCGGAATAACCACGTCCTCGGCCGCCAGGGCGAGCAGAAGGCTGCGCCAGAACCGCCGAAAGTGATCGCCGAGCAGGGCCCCCAGGCCCGCGGTCAAGCCGCCCACCGCCGCGGTGGCGAGGATCAGCGCGCCGCCTCCCGGAAGATGGAACAACGGCGCAATGCGCGCCGAAAGGATCCCTTCGTTCCGTGCCTCGAAGTAGGCCGCCAC
Organism: Fibrobacteria bacterium; assembly: GCA_021155885.1. Lineage (GTDB taxonomy): Bacteria > Fibrobacterota > Fibrobacteria > UBA11236 > UBA11236 > UBA11236. The sequence goes on from JAJNBB010000049.1 coordinate 13,978, forward strand.
CGAGGCCCAGGCCAAGCCGGCCCCCGCGCACGAGGCCACGAAGCTGCGAACCGGGGTTCCCGGCTTCCAGAATCCGGCCAAAAGGCCCGGGACGGCCGGCCACCACCAGGGGAAAAAGAACCCTCCCAGCGAGGTCGCCAAGGCCACGAAGGCCGCTTGCCATACGGGAGCCCAGAGCGTCGCCACCTTGACCGGCTTCATTTTTTCCCCCGCAGCGCCAGCAGGTAGTCGGTGGAATCGGGAATCTCGAGCGGCCATTGCAGGAACAACAAACGGTAGGCGCGCCCCGCGAGCCAATCCTGCACGAAGGCGTCGTACGCGCGCGCGCCCGGATTGCCGCTTTGGCCACCCGGGTAAATGCCCCACGCCTCGGGACGGCGGCCGATTTGCACCGCCATGCGCCATGAGGGACCGTGGCTGCCGCGCTGGGCGTTGAGGCACTCGGCGCACCCGTCGCCCCGCAGCTCGGCGACGCCGAAGGAAGGCAGCTTCAACAAATGCGGGATCGAAACCGGACGGAACTCGCCCCAGGTCCGGGGTCTTCCCCGCCCGGCGGCCACGGCCCGGCGCACGGCGCGGTCGAAGGAGGCACGCGCGATGTCCCCGGCGCTTTCGCGCGCGGGCGTCCCCGCCACGTCGAAGAAGGAAGAGGCGGTGTCCCTCCTCAGCAAATCCACGGTCACCGCGGCGGAGGGCCAGGTGAAATTGACCGAATCGTTCTGGAAATCATCGGCCCATACGGCACGGTGGAATTCCTTCCACCAGAGGTCGAAGAACACGGGAGCGACCGCGGCGGCCTTATAGCGAAAGTCCCAGGCGCGCAACGATTCCTCGGCGCGAAAGGCATCGGATTTCGAGGCGGAATCCTCGCCCGTCCTCCCGGTCGGGTCGGGAAGGCGGGCCAGCAAAAGGGGAAGCGCCTGCGCGGCGAAACGGCTGTAGTCGTCGCGCAGGATGTCCCACGCCGAAAGCAGCGACAGGGAGTTTTCATGAACCTCGTTGACGAGCAGCCGGTGCAGGCGTTGCGAGCGATAAGGAGGGTAAAAACCCGAACCCAGATAGAACGGGTAGTGAGGGCCGACGGGCTCCTGGTTGGCCGAAGCGAGCCAGCCGCGCGCGGGATTGCGCGCCGCGGGCAAAAGCCCCGCCGGGATGGAGGAACGCCATTCGTACACCGAGGCCGGGTAGCGCACCAGCCCCCTGCCCTGCCCCGGATGCTTCACCGGAACGCGGCCCTGATGGACCAGGCCGATTTCGTCGCGGGCCGCGAACACGAAATTCTGCGAGGGCGTCTGGACCCCGCGCGCCGCGCGGCGGAAGGTGTTCAGGTCCCTGGCCGACAGCATCCGCAGAAAGGCCCCCAGTTCATTGGAGGGGTCCAGCGCGGTCCACTTCAACGCATAGAGGGACGGGGTGTTGGCGCTGAAGGGCACTTCGCCGCGCCGCACGGGAACCGGGCCCATGTGGGACCACAGCTGCGTATCGACGACGGCGGTCATCCCCGTGAGGCCGCGCACCGGGATCGTGTCGAGCACGCGATAGGCCATCCTCCACTTGCCCTTCCACAGGTATTCGTTCAGCGAGTCGTTGCGAAAGCGCAGCTCGTACCAGTCGAACACGTCGTCCATCCCGTTGGTGAGTCCCCACGCCGTACTCTGGGTGAAACCGATCACCAGGCCCGGCAGACCCGGCAAGCTGACCCCATAGGCGTTCACCGGCCCGGCCTTCATCTGGATCTCGTACCACAGCGAGGGCAAGGTCAGGTCGAGATGCGGGTCGTTCGCCAGGATCGGGTAGCCCGTGCGCGTGCGCTTGCCGGAGATGACGAAGTTGTTGGAACCCGAACCGGGATTAAAGCGCGGGAACAAGGTGTCATGCCGGGGCGACGGCCCGAATACTAGCGGCGGGACGACGACCGGCGACGCGGAATCGCGCTTCGGCTCCAGCGGGAAAAGCTCCTCCGGGAGGATCGGCTCCGCGCCCGGATGGCGCAAGGGGTAGAGCCGGGAGTAGAATTCGCGCCCGTACGTCGTCAGGATCTTCGTCAGCGGCAGGTCGTCTTTTCCCTGCGACAGCGTCCACTGCATGTTCTTCAGGATCACCACGCTTTTCAAGGCGTTCCAAGCCTCGGGGGCATAGTCGAGCAACTTGAATTCAATCGGGTAAGTCGCGGGTTTCAGGGAGCTTATCCAAGCATTCACCCCGTTGCTGTAGGCCTCGAGGGCCACCCGGGAAATCGAGTCGCGCAGCATCAGGTCGAGGGTGGTCAACGCCGAGGCGGGAATCCCCATGCGCCGCCGCTCCAGGTCGAAGCGAACCAGGTTCGGACCCAGGATCTCGGAGAGCCGGCCCACGCCCGCGCGGCTCTGGATGTCCATCTGCCACAAGCGGTCGCGCGCGGTGGCGTACCCCTGCGCGTAGAACATGCCATATAAATCCTGGGCGAACACGTGCGGGACGCCACGCCGGTCGTACTCGGCCACCACCGTGCCCGAAAGATCGGGAACCTCGACTTCCCGGCTTTCGCGCGGGGCCGTGCTTTCGGCGTTGCGCCAAAACCCCACGTACGGGTTCATAAAGCTTCCGAGAGGCGGCAGAGCCCCCCACTTGAACCCCAGCGCCGCCATCCAGATCCAGAGGACGAGCAGGCGCAGGGCCACGCCTCCCAACAGCCTTCCGGGCTTTTTAAGGCCGCGCTCCAGCCGGGGAGTTTTCCTGCGGGGCGCGCTCAGACCAGTTTCCTCTGGGACAGCATCACGCCCAGGTGCAAGGAGTCGTGCCAGGCCGTATAAGCCAAGGCCTCGGAGATGTTCGTGAGCGTGACGCCCATCGAGGTCGTATAAGGCTCGTACGTCTTGAATACATGGGCGCGCAAGTCCTCGCGCAAAAAATCCACCGTCTCGTCCAGCCAGAGCAGCACTTCCGTCGGGTCGATCTTCACCGTCCACTCCGAGGGCCGGGTGCCCTTCCCGAACAGCGGCGGCAGATACGACGGAATCCGCAACGGGAGCCCGCTGCCCCGGTAGCATAAGGCCTGCTGCGCGACGATCACGTGACCGAGGTTCCAGAGAATGTTGTTATGAAAGCCCTTGGGAATCGCCAGAAGCTGCCCGGTCGTCAATCCCCCCGCCAGCGCGCGCATTTTCTCGCGCCCGACCCGGATCAGCGACAGCTGAAAGTCCAGCAGCGGGTTCGCGAGCGAGCAGGGATCTTCCATGTTTGAAAGTTAAGAAGGAAAGCACTTCAGCGCGTGGGTCGCACGTTCCGTAGGGTCGACCGCGCATACCGGGAAGAAGCGTCTGCGGGCCGGGCGGCCGTGGGTGCCTGGAAAAAGCAACAAGACCCATTGCGGCCCTCAGTATGGGACTGGATTCCCGCCTACGCGGGAATGACGGCAATAAAAAAGCCGGCACTTGCGCACCGGCTTTTTCACGTTTCGGATTGGTGGAGCTTAGCGGAGTCGAACCGCTGACCTCTTCATTGCGAACGAAGCGCTCTACCAACTGAGCTAAAGCCCCGAAAGCGGTGCGTAAAGGAAGCAATTTCACGCCGTTTTGCCAAGGAGGCGGCCCTGAAAAGGATGTATTTTTGCGCTACAACCAGGGGAGGCGCTTTTATTGGGGCGCCTGAGATTCCGAACGGGAAACCCTTGTACCTGATCCGGGTCGTGCCGGCGTAGGAAGGTTGCCTCTCCGTGATCGCGGAGCGTCCTCCCTCCCGGCGCGCCTGAATATTTGAATTTTGGAGGAACCCCCATGTCGCTCAAAGACAAACCCCAGTCCACCATCCCGACCTCCATCACCCGCGATGCGTTTCCCGGATCGAAGAAGGTTTACCGCCAGGGAGTCATGCATCCCTCGGTGCGCGTGGGGATGCGCGAGATCGAGCTGACCCCGACCAAGGGCCATGGTCCTTCGGGCCCGGCGGAGTCCACCCCGAACCTGCCCGTCACGGTGTACGACACCTCGGGTCCGTTCACCGACCCCGCGATCGAGATCGACGTGCGCCAGGGCCTTCCGGCGCTGCGCCGCCAGTGGATTTTGGACCGCGGCGACGTCGAGGAGATGTCCGGGCCTTCCTCGGCCTACGGTCTCGACCGCCTGGCCGACGACCGCCTCGACGGCGTGCGCTTCCCCAACCTGCGCAAGCCCTTGCGCGCCAAGGCCGGCGCGGCGGTGACCCAATTGGAATACGCGCGCCGCGGGATCATCACCCCCGAGATGGAATACATCGCGATCCGCGAAAACCTGGCCGCCGAAATCCGCGAGGAAGACCTGGCGAAGCAGCACCCCGGCAACCCGCGCGGCGCCAAGATCCCCCGCGTCATCACGCCCGAGTTCGTCCGCAGCGAGGTGGCCTTGGGCCGCGCCATCATCCCCGCCAACATCAACCACCCCGAGCTCGAGCCGATGATCATCGGCCGCAACTTCCTGGTGAAGATCAACGCCAACATCGGCAACTCGGCCATCGCCTCGTCGATCGAGGAAGAGGTGGAGAAAATGGTGTGGGCCACGCGCTGGGGCGGCGACACGGTAATGGACCTTTCCACCGGCAAGAACATCCACGAGACGCGCGAGTGGATCCTGCGCAACTCGCCCGTGCCGATCGGAACCGTTCCGATCTACCAGGCGCTCGAGAAGGTGGGCGGCAAGGCCGAGGACCTGACCTGGGAGATCTA
>JAJNBB010000050.1 GCA_021155885.1 Fibrobacteria bacterium
CGGCGAGCCCGGACGAGCTCCACCTCGCGCAATACGCGCAGGTGTTTGGAAACCGAAGGCTGTTCTAGCCCCAGCAAGTCCACGAGTTCCCCCACCGAGCACTCGCGGCCGACCAAAACGGTGAGGATTTCGCGCCGGCGCGGTTCCGCGACGGCGTTGAATACATCGGAGGTCGTGGCGGCTCTGGACATGGACGGAATATATATTCCCATAAAGGAATATGTCAAGTGCCGAAAATGCCTCAGAAACCCCGGAAACGCGCAATGGCCGCAAGGATCGCAAAGAAAAAAAAGAAGGGGCCTTATAAGGCCCCTTTTTAATGTGTTCCTTTGCGTTCTATTGCGGCCATTCCCTTGTTAAGCTCCTTCTCGAATGTTCTCAAAGAAATCGTTCCCTTTGTCGTCCATCACGATGAACGCCGGAAAATCCTTCACTTCGATGCGGCGGACCGCTTCCATGCCAAGATCCTCGAAGTCCACTGTCTCAACCTTGAGGATGTTCTCTTGCGCCAGGATCGCGGCGGGGCCACCGACGGACCCGAGGTAGAAGCCCCCATACCGCTTGCAGGCGTTCTTCACGGCCGCCGAGCGGTTGCCTTTGGCCAGCATCACGAGCGAACCGCCCTTCGCCATGAAGGCGTCGGCGTACCCGTCCATGCGACCCGCGGTGGTGGGGCCGAAGCTTCCCGACGCCATGCCCGGGGGCGTCTTCGCCGGGCCCGCGTAGTACACGGGGTGGTTTTTCAGGTACTCGGGCATGGGTTCGCCGGCATCGAGCATTTGCTGGATGCGGGCGTGGGCCACGTCGCGCGCGACGATCAGGGGGCCGGTCAGGGACAACCGGGTCTTGATGGGATGCTTCGACAGCTCCGCCAGGATCTCGCCCATGGGACGGTTCAGGTCGATCGGCACCGCCGGCTGCATCGCGCGCGCATCCTGCGCGGGCACGAAGCGATCGGGCCGCGCTTCCAGTTGCTCGAGGAAAATCCCGTCGCGGGTGATCTTGGCCTTGATGTTGCGGTCGGCGCTGCAGCTCACCCCCAGGCCGATGGGACACGACGCCGCGTGGCGCGGCAGGCGGATCACGCGCACGTCGTGCACGAAGTACTTGCCGCCGAACTGGGCGCCGATGCGGCTGTCCCAGGCCATGCGCTGGACCTTATCCTCCCACTCGAGGTCGCGGAAGGCGCGGCCCCGGGCGTTCCCCGTGGTGGGCAGGTGGTCCAGGTAACCCGCCGAGGCCAGCTTGACGGTCTTCAGGGTGGCCTCGGCGGAGGTGCCCCCGATCACCACCGCCAGATGGTAGGGCGGGCACGCCGAGGTCCCGAGCGTGAACAGCTTTTCGTTGAGGAATTGCGCGAGGGCCTTTTCGTTCAGGCGCGCCTTGGTTTCCTGGAAGAGAAAGCTTTTGTTGGCGGAGCCGCCACCCTTCGCGAGGAACAGAAACTTGTAGGCGTCCCCGGGTTCGGCGTAGATGTCGATCTGCGCGGGCAGATTGTCCCCGGTGTTCTTTTCCTCGAACATGGTCACGGGGGCCATCTGCGAGTAGCGCAGGTTCTCTTCCGCGTAGGCGCGCGAAATCCCCTCGGCGAGGGCCGCCTCGTCGTCGAAGCCGGTCCACACGCCCTGTCCCTTCTTCGCGATCACCGTGGCCGTGCCGGTGTCCTGGCAGGAGGGCAGCTGGCCCTGCGCGGCCACGACGGCGTTGCGTAATTCGGTCATCGCCACGAAGCGGTCGTTGTCGGAGGCCTCGGGGTCTTCCAGGATCGCGGCCAGCTTGGCCAGGTGTCCCGGGCGGAACAGGAAATTCACGTCGCGCAAGGCCTCGCGCGCGAGGCGCGCCAATCCCTCGCGCTCCACGATCAGGATTTCACGCTTGTCCCGTTTTTCGGCACGGACGAATTCGCGGGTCAGCAATCGGTAAGGGGTGGGATCCTCGCCCAGTTCGAACAACGGTTGGTAAGCAAAATCGGACATGTGCTTTAATTTAAGTACGGGGCGGGAGCCGCCGTGGGAAAGGAGCGGAATTCCACGAAAAACAGCCCTTCTTTCCCGCATTCTCCTTGACCGTTAACCTAAGTCAAGGTTTGTGCGAGCCCGCGATTCTATCTTGAAACAAAATCGTTCAAGAGGCTCTCATGCACCCGACCAAAACCTTTTCTTCCCTCTTCGTCGCCGCCTTCATGGTCCTCTCGCCGGCCGTCGCCGCGCGGGCCAAGACCATCCTGGTGTTTCCGGTCTCGGGAGAGGGCGCCGAGGCCCGCGACCTCTCCGCGGTGACGCGCCTGTTCAAGGACGCCCTGGACGGACGTTCGCGGGGCGACGAGGTGACCGTGGCCAAAACCGCCTGCGAAGACCGGGAGTGCGCCCTGAGCCGCGCCAAGACCGCCGGCGTCGCCGCCGACGAACTGGTTTACTCCAGCTTTTACAAGCTGGGCAAGAAGTGGATTTTCTCGGCGACCATCCTGAACGGCGACGGCTCCAATTCGTTCAGCCAGCGGCTGACCGCAGCCTCGATCGAGGACATGGAGGCGGTGACACAGCGCATGGCCGATGCCCTCATGCAGCGGAAGACAGCGGACCAGGCCGCCTCGGTCGACAACATCACGGAGAAGGAAGCGGAGGACGATCCCGCCCGGCGCCGCAGCCTCTATCGCGGCGGCGTCGCCATCGGCTATTTCTTCCCCATGGGCAACAGCTTCGAGTACGTGGACAGCTACGACAACTTCGGCAATCCGGAGGAGATCCGCGGTTACCGGCAGATGATCCGCCTGACCTGGCTGAACACCTGGGAGTTTCGCAACAACCTTCAATTGGGGACGGACGTCGTCTGGAACGTGCCCACCTCGATCGGGGCCGACGCCAGCCTGCGCTACCTGTTCGGCCGCGGGGATTACACGCCCTTCGTCGGCGGCGGCCTCGGCCTGCACTACGTGAGGGGCGACGCCAACAACGACATCGCGGAGGGCGGCAAGCGGAATTCGGGTCCCACCCTCAACGCCCAGGGCGGCATGTTCCTGTTCCGCACCTACGACGTCAACGTCATGCTGCGCGGGCAGTACCAGGTGATCCTGAACTCGGACGTAGACCACGGCGTCGCCGTGGACGTGGGCGTGAGCTTCGGGGACAAGGAAGGCGGCAAGGCCTCATCCGGGAGCTCGGGATCGGGAGACGGCTGGAGCGCCCTGGAGTACGTGGGCGCGGGCGTGCTGACCCTCATCGCCCTCAGCCTCATCACCGCCGCGGCGAACTGAACCGAAATGATGAATGCAGAATGATGAATGATGAAACGGCCCTGCAATCCGGATGGTTGCTTTGCCTCATCACTCATCATTCATGATTCATCATTCCAGATACGTGTACCCGTACAATCCCGACCGGTAGTTCGCGAGGAACTCCTTGCCTTCCTGCAGCGTGATCTTGCCCTCCTTGACGGAGGCCGAGACCCAGGTCTCCATGTCCCGCACCAGCTTCTTGGCCGAGAACTGCACGTAGTCAAGCACGTCGGCCACCGATTCGCCGTCGATCACCTGCTCGATGCGGTAGCCGTCGCCGTCGACGACCACGTGCACCGCGTTCGTGTCCCCGAAAAGATTGTGCAGGTCGCCCAGGATCTCCTGGTAAGCTCCCACCAGATAAGCGCCCAGGTAGTAGGGCTCTCCCGCCTTGAGCGGGTGCAGCGGCAGGCTGCGCGCAAGCTCGCCGCCCTGGATGAAGTGGTCGATCTGGCCGTCGGAGTCGCAGGTGATGTCCTGCAGCGTGACCTGGGCGGTCGGCTCCTCGTCGAGGCGCTGGATCGGCATGATCGGGAAGATCTGGTCGATGGCCCACGCGTCGGGCAGCGACTGGAACAGCGAGAAGTTGCAGAAATACTTCTCGGCCAGCAGCTTCGAGAGGTTCTGCAGCTCGAAGGGCGGGTTTTTCATCGTGCCCGCCAGGCGGTGCAGCTTCTGGGCGATGCTCCAGAACAGGCGCTCCGCCACCGCCCGGGTCTTCAGGTCGAAGAGGCCGAGGTTGAAACCGTCGAGGACGTCCTCGCGGATCTGCAGGGCGTCGTGCCAGGCCTCGAGCAGGCCGTTGTTGGATAGCTTGCCGTAGATCGCGTGCAGCTCGCGCAGCGCCTCGGGATCGCCCTCCCCCACGGGGTAGTCGGTTTCGTTCCACAACGGCAGGGCGGTGGTCTCGAGCACGTTGAATACCAGCACCGAATGGTGGGCGGTCAGCGCGCGGCCCGATTCGGCCACCACGTTCGGGTGCGGCAGGCCGGCCTTGTTGGCCGCGTCGACCATGGAATAGACCACGTCGTTGGCGTATTCCTGGATGCTGTAGTTCACGCTGTTGGCGTTCGCGCTGCGCGTGCCGTCGTAGTCGACGCCCAGGCCGCCGCCCACGTCCACGAACTCCACGGGCACGCCCATCTTGCGCAGCTGCACGTAGAACTGGGCCGCCTCGCGCAGGCCCGACTTGATCTTGCGGATGTTGGTGATCTGGCTGCCGAGGTGGAAGTGGATCAGCTTGAGAGAGTCGCCCAGTCCCTCGGACTGCGCGAACTCCACGGCCTCGAGCAGCTCGGAGGAATTCAGGCCGAACTTGCTCTGGTCGCCCCCGCTTTCCTCCCACTTGCCGCTTCCCGAGCTGGCCAGCTTCACGCGCATGCCGATGTTGGGCTGCACGTTCAGCGCGCGCGACACGTCGCGGATGAGCTTCAGCTCGTTGAGCTTCTCCACAACGATGAAAATGCGCTTGCCCATCTTCTGCGCCAGCAGGGCCAGCTCGATGAATTCCTCGTCCTTGTAGCCGTTGCAGATGATCAGCGACTCGGGATTGTCCATGATGGACAGTACGGCGTGCAGCTCGGGCTTCGATCCGGCCTCGAGGCCGATGTTGAACTTCTTGCCGTGGCGCACCATCTCCTCGAGCACCGGGCGCTGCTGGTTCACCTTGATCGGGTACACGTTGAAGGCCTTCGCCTGGAAGCCGAATTCCTGGCCGGCCTTGTCGAAGCATTGCGAGATCTTCTCGATGCGGTTGTCGAGGATGTTCGGAAAGCGCAGCAACACCGGCGGGTTCGTGTCCCGCAGCGACAACTCGCTCATCAGTTCCTTGAGATCGATGGCGGGGCCGCGTTCGCGCATCGGCGAAACCGTCGCGTTGCCCTTTTCATTGACGCCGAAATACCCGATGCCCCAGCCATGGACATTGTACAGTTCAGCGGAATCCTCGATGCGCCATTTTCTCATTTCATGTTTCCCGGAAGACAAAGAGGATGGAAAATTAGGAATAACAAGGGGTTAAAGGGTAGCTCGGGGGGCCCGGCCCCGCCGGTCGCCACCGAACCGCAACACCGGGGCCGGGACCGGTCGGCGCCGGTCGCCACCGGCCGGTCCCTCAGCTACGGGCGAGAAAATAGCCCGCGAAGGCCAATGCAAGTCCGGCCAGGACGCTCGCGGCCATGTAGGCGAAGGCGGCGAGTACCTGTCCCTGACGCAACATTTGGACATTTTCGAGACTGAAGGCGGAGAAGGTGGTGAACCCGCCGAGCAAGCCCACCATCAGCCACGGGCGGATCCACGAAGCGGCGCCTTGGCGTTCCGCCAGCGCGGCGCACAACCCGATCAAAAAGGAGCCGAACAAGTTCACCGTCAACGTGCCCCAAGGGAAGCCGCCGGAAGCCGGGCGCAGGGCGGATTGGACGGCGTACCGCAAGACGGATCCCAAGGCGCCGCCCAAGGCGATGGCGAGGTAGGTCATAGGGGGAAAATAGCTTCGTGGGCCTTACTGCGTCGTTGGGGGTTGGGACGAACCGTGCGGAAAGTTCCCTGTCGAGGTCTTCGGGGTCGCGCGCCGCGAGGGCACGAACAGGGTGCGAATAGCGGACGGGAAGAAAACGAACGGGAGCGTAAAACAAGCAGGGTACGCTGACAAAGGCGAACAGGAATGTTTACCGCCGACCCGGAGAAACGCGGAAGATTAGAGACTTGAGAAGAAGGCCGACAGGGTACGACGGAGCGAGACCAACGTCTGGAGCAGACCCGGAGAGTTGAAAGTATGAGCGCGGAGCGCGAATCACCGAGGCCAGGCGGTCCGACGCAGCCATACTGGTAGTATGGCGAGGAGGACCAACGCCGCATCGTGCCGGTCGCAGCCCGTCGAAGCGGTAGTTTCAGCCCTTTTGCCATGCCGGGCGACCCTCAATCAAACACCTATATTACAATCCCATGCACCTCGCTTATATCCTGTTCCTAGCCTTCCTGGGCGGCATCGTGCTGAATTTGATGCCCTGCGTGCTGCCGGTCCTGTCGCTGAAGATCTTCGACTTCGTCCAGCGTGCCGGCAAGCGAAGCCGCGTGATGGCGCACGGCCTCTGTTTCGCCGCGGGCACGATCCTGTCTTTCTGGGTTCTCGCCGGGTTGCTCATCGCGCTGCGGCAGGGCGGACGGGGCCTGGGCTGGGGTTTTCAGCTCCAATCTCCCTCCTTCCTGGTCATCTTGTGCGCGCTGTTCACCTTTTTCGCCCTTCACCTCTTCGGCGTCTTCGAGATGGGATACCTGTTCACCCGCATCAAGCGCGGGCATGAAAAGGACGGCCTGCCGGGATCCTTCCTCGCCGGCGTCACCGCGACGCTCGTGGCCACGCCCTGCACGGGCCCGTTCATGGGCACGGCCATGGCCTACGCCTTCACGCAAAGCGCCTGGGTTTCCTTCCTGGTGTTCACGGCCCTCGCGCTGGGAGTCGCCTTTCCCTACCTGCTGCTCTCCTCCGTGCCGGGCCTCGCCCGCTTTCTGCCCAAGCCCGGCGCCTGGATGGAGCATCTCAAGCAATTCATGGGCTTCCCGCTGCTCGCCACGGTGATCTGGCTCGCCTGGGTGTTCGGCCGGCAGACCAGCATCGACTCGATGGGGATGCTGCTGGCCCTGCTGCTCGTGGCCGGCCTCAGCGCCTGGATCCTGGGCAAGTGGATGCATCTCCGCCACCCCGGCCACATCCGCCTGACGGCCGCGCTGGTGGCCCTCGTGATCTTCATGCCGACCCTCGCCTGGGTCCTGGCCGGCGTGCGGAACCTGCCGCCCATGATGCCCCGGGCCGCCTCCGCGGAACCAGGGGGGTCGCTCAAGGCGGACGGATCGATCGACTGGAGAAGCTACACGCCGGAAAACCTGGCGGCCCTGCGGGCGGCCGGAAAGGCGGTGTTCATCGACTTCACCGCCGACTGGTGCCTGACCTGCAAGGTGAATGAAAAGGCCGCGCTGAACCGGCCGGAGGTCGCGAAGGCCTTCGCGGAGAGGAACATCGTGGCGCTCAAGGCCGACTGGACGAACACCGATGAGGCGGTCACCAAGGCCCTCGAGGGCTACGGACGCAACAGCATCCCGTTGTACGTGTACTACCCCGCGGGCGGCGGCGACTACAAGCTCCTGCCGCAGGTGCTGACGGTGAAGAACGTGGTCGGATCTCTATAGACTCAAGAGTTGTTGGTTGTTGGTTGTTGGTTGTCGGACTTGCCTGCATTCGCGTTCTCTAACAACCAACAACTAAGTACCAACAACTTTATCTAACCCGCAGCGTGATCGGAATGAACTTCGACAGCGGCGTTTGGCTCTTGTCCGCGAACGACGACAGCGGCACGAGGACGTTGGTCTCAGGAAAGTACGCCGCCGCGCAGCCCTTCGGGATATCATACTCGACGACCCGGAACTTCTCCGCGACGCGTTCGACGCCGTCCGGGGATACGCCCACCAGATCCACGATCTGATCCGCGACCAGGCCGCGCGACTCGACGTCCAACGGATTGAGGAGCACGACGCGGCGTTCGTTGTAGATGCCGCGGTAGCGGTCGTCGAGGCCGTAGATCGTCGTGTTGTATTGGTCGTGCGAGCGCAAAGTCATCAGGCGCAGCGCGCCCGGGGGAACCTCGAGGGTCGGCAATGGCATGGAGGTGAAGCGCGCCTTGCCGCCGGCGACGGTCCAGCGGCGCTCCGCGGCGGAATTGCCCAGGTAGAACCCGCCGGGCCGGCGGATGCGGTCATTGAACCCCGCGAAGGCGGGCAGGACCTCCGCGATTTTGTCGCGCAGCAGGGAGTAATCGTCGGCATAAGCCTCCCAGGGGATCGCCGAGTTCGGGAGGGCCGCGCGGGCGAGGCCGCATACGATGGCCGGCTCCGAGAGCAGGTCCGGGGAGGCCGGCGTATTGCGGCCCGTGGAGGCATGTACCATCGACATCGAATCCTCCACGGTGACGCTTTGCGTCACGCCCGCGCGCACGTCCTTTTCGCTGCGGCCGAGGCACGGCAAAATGTAGGCCTCGCCGCCCGTAATCAGGTGGCTGCGGTTCAGCTTGGTGGAAACGTGGGCGGTGATCCCGCAGCGCCGCAGCGCCTCCTCGGTGAAGGTGGAATCGGGCGTGGCCTCGGCGAAGTTCCCGCCCATCGCGATAAAGACCTTCACCTTGCGGTCGTGCATGGCGGCGATGGCCTCGACCACGTCATACCCGTGCGCGCGCGGCGCCGTGAAGCCCCGGGGGCCGAACACCCGGTCCAGCCCGTCGAGGAAGGCGGGCGCGGGCTTCTCGTAGATGCCCATGGTCCGGTCGCCCTGCACGTTGCTGTGGCCCCGCACGGGGCACAGCCCCGCGCCTTCGCGGCCCACGTTGCCGCGCGCCAGCATCAGGTTGGTCAGCTGCTGGATCGTGGCCACCGCGTGCTTGTTCTGCGTGAGGCCCATCGCCCAGCAGGCGATCACGCGCTCCGCGCCCGCGTACACGTCGGTCAGCAGGCGGATCTGCGCGCGGGTGAGGCCCGACTGTTCCTCGATGGATTCCCAGGTGGCCGCGCGCACCGAAGCCGCCATTTCCTCGAACCCCGCGGTATGCTCCGCGATGAAGGCGTGGTCCAGCAGCGACGCATCCCGGCCGAGCAAATCCTTCAGCATGCCGGTGAACACGGCGAAGTCGCCGCCGACCAGGGGCTGCAAGTACAAGGTCGCGATGGGCGAGGCCTTGCCGAGGGCCATGTCGAAGGCGTGCTGGGGGTGGAGGAATTCCTGAAGGGCCCGCTCGCGCAGCGGGTTGAGCACCACGATCCGGCACCCGCGCTTCGCCGCGGCTTCCAGTTCGCTGAGCATGCGGGGGTGGTTGGTGCCGGGGTTCTGCCCCACCACGAAAATGGCATCCGCCTTTTCGAAGTCCTCCAGCGTGACCGTGCCCTTGCCCACGCCCACCGATTCGTTCAGCGCGACGCCCGAGGATTCATGGCACATGTTGGAGCAATCGGGAAAATTATTGGTTCCCAGCGAGCGACCCAAAAGCTGGTACAGGAAGGCCGCCTCGTTGCTCGTGCGGCCCGAGGTGTAGAACACGGCTTCGTCGGGATTCTCCAGCGAGCCGAGGGCCCCGCCGAGCCGCGCGAACAGCGCCTGCCACGAGATAGGAACGTACTTGTCGGCGGCGCGGTCGTAGGCCATGGGCTCGGTGAGCCGGCCCTGCTGCTCGAGCCAGTAGCCGTCCTTCGCGCGCAGTTCCGTCACCGTGTGCGCGGCGAAAAACTCCCGCGTCACCTTCTTGGTGGTGGACTCCGCCGCCATGGCCTTCACCCCGTTCTCACAGAACTCGAAGTGCGACACCTTGCCCGGTTCGGGCCAGGCGCAGCCCGGGCAGTCGAAGCCATCGGGCTGGTTCATGCGCCGGAGCGCCAGCGGCCCCGTCACCAGGGCCTTCTCGCGCAGAAGATGCTTCGCGCTGTTCGTCAGGGCGCCGATGCCGGCCGCCGGGGCGCCGTACGGCGCCTTGAGGGGAGACCGCAAAGTGGCGGCCATCTCCTCCTTGAGCTTCTCGTCCAGGTTCGCGGTGTTCCGGTTTTCGGTGCTCATGTCGTTTTTTCCTGAAGCGCCGCGTCCGGCAGGGATTCCAAGATTCTCTCCGGGTGCGCGTACACGGTGGCGCGCTCGCCCCGGCAGAACCCGATCAAGGTGATTCCGTTTTCACGGCAGAATTCCACCGCCAAGGAGGAGGGGGCCGAGACCGCGGCCAAGATTGGGAAGCCCGCCCGCAGGGTCTTGGACACGATTTCGTAGGATACCCGCCCGCTGACGCAAAGCAGGAGGCCCTGCCCCAGCCGGCCCTGCTCCCAGAGCAGGCCCACGGCCTTGTCGACGGCGTTGTGGCGCCCCACGTCCTCCCCCATCGCCAGAAGCTCGCCGGAGCCCGAAAACACGGCGGCGGCATGGGAGCCCCCGGTGTCGCCGAAAACGCCCTGGCGGGCCTGCATGGCCGCGAAACAGGCCTCCAGGAAGGCCTGGGTCACACCCGCGCCAGCCGCGGTCTCCAGGCCCTCGGGGGCGGTTTCTTCCCACGCCATTTTCCCGCAAAAACCGCACGAGGAAGTCGAGGCCAAGGAACGGTTGGAAAGCTTCGCATCGAGCGTTTTTCCGCCGGCGGCGTCGCGGGGCCTCAGCGTGGCCGACCATACCGAGGCTCCGGGTTTCCCGGCCTCCTGGGTCAGCGACAGGATGTCCCCGGGGACCTCCGCGAGCCCCTCGGCGAAGAGCAGGCCCCGGATCAGTTCCGGATCCGCCCCCGGCATGCGCAACGTCACCGTGAACGGCTTGCCGTTCACGCGCACCTCGAGCGCCGATTCCTCGACGACCCGTTCATCGCGGTCGAGGGAGCCCCGCCCCTCGAACCGCCGCGCCTTGAAAATCTTGAAGGACATTTTCCAACCGCCCGCGTTCTGAATCCGACAAAAATAGAATGCGCGCCGAGGTTAAAAATCAGTATCTTGGCACGCTTAAAAGCGCGGTCAGGACGCACCGGGTTATTATGAAAAAATGGATGAAATGGATCGGAATTCTCCTAGCCGCGCTGGTGAGTTTGGCGGTTTTGGCGGCGGCGGGAGCCGTCCTGGGCTCCCTGGGCCTCTATCAGCGCTCGTGGGATGAACCGCGATGGAATCAGGCCGGACGCGAGGTCCGCGCTTCGTCCGACCCGGCCGTGATCGCCCGGGGCCGCTACCTGGTCTACGCCTCGGCCCACTGCGCCGATTGCCACACTCCCGACGCCTCCCGCGAGGCGATGTTCCGCGGCGAGGAAGTGCCGCTGACCGGGGGCACCGGCGAGGTCACCTACCTCGGCAGCTGGACCGCGCCGAACCTGACGTCCGACACCGTGACGGGAATCGGGAAAATGAGCGACGCGCAGTTCGCTCGCCTGATCCGCCACGGCATCAACCGCGAGAATCGCATCGCCCTCCCCTTCAAGGACGCCTACGCCGACCTGGCCGAAGAAGATCTCGTCGCGATCCTTTCGTACCTGCGCACCTTGCCCCCGGCGCCGGGCGTCGGTCCGCGCAAGGAAATCAATCTTTTCGGCAAGATCACCTTGGCTTATTTCCTCACGCCCTATAAACCCGAGGGCATGCCCCGCGCGCGTTTCGAACCCGAGGCCTCCGCGGCCTACGGCGACTACCTGGCCAATACCGTGGGCCGCTGCGAATCCTGCCACACGCCCCGCAACCTCAAAACCGGGGAGTTCCTCGGGGCTCCGCTTTCGGGCGGCATGCCCTTCAAGTCGCGCCTGCAACCGGGGATGATGTTCGTGGCCCCCAACCTCACCCCCGATTCGGCCACCGGCCATATCGCCGGCTGGAGCGAGGAGTTCTTCGTTCGGCGGATGCAGGCCGGGGCCGTGTTCCCCGACTCCCCCATGCCCTGGGGAAGCTACCGCCGCATGACCGACACCGACCTGCGCGCGTTGTACCGATACCTGCGAAGCCTCAAGCCCGTCCGGCACGAGGTGGGCGCGCCCCTGCAGCCGGAGAAGGCCTAGGGAACGGCTGCCAAAAATATTAGACTAGGGCTATGAAAATCGCCGCCTCCCGCGTCCCTCCTGACAACTCTCCCGTCAAGGCCCTGGTATCCGTTCACGGCAACGCCTTCGAGCCCGAATATCTCAACCGCATCGAAGAAATCTCGCGCAAGGGGTGGGGCGCCACGTTCTGGGGCAAGGACTCCACCACCAACTGGTTCCACGCGCCGCTCTCGGTGCCCAGCCAGCTCGACGGCGCCAACCTGAAGCTCTCGAGGCTTTACCTTTTCTATCACAACACCTCGCGGTCGCCGATCCTCTCGGTGCATCTGTATGCCGGCGCGAAGCTGGTTCAGGCGTTCGACAAGCTCGGCTCCTACGGCGAGCACGCTTCCCGGCCCGACAACTTCAACACTTTTCGCCTGGACAAGCCGGTGGAATTGAAGCATGGGCTGGGCATCTCCGTGAACGTCGCGTTCCCCGCGGATCCCAGCGAAAAGCCCCCGCGGTGGATTTTGTTCACGTCCGCAACGGCGGAGTTCCGGGCTTAAACCCCTTGGACTTAAGTCCCCGCGAACCTCATGGGGACGCAGGTTCCTCATGGGCGTCGTCAGCATGCCCGTCGGTGTAGGGGGTGAAGAGCAGGTAGCCCGGAGGGATGGTCTGATGGATGCCATCGTAGGGTTCCGGGCCATGGACGGGCATCGTGGACAGCTCCTCGGGCGTGCGCTTGAAGACATCGAACCTGCCGCGCAGTACCTTCACCAACCGCCCGTTGCCGGGGTGCTTGACGTAATAGTGCAAGCCGGCGGAACCCTCCGTCTTCAAAGTCTGGATCGCGCCCTGGCGGGATTCTATCGTCACCGTGACCGGAGCTTCCGGACCCTGCCGCGCGATTTCCGTGGGTTCGAGAAAGGCATCGGTCACCAGCTGGGGAGCCTCCGCGAACAGAAAGCTCGCCTTTTGCCGGGGCACCGCATGCTCGAAGGGTTCGACCAACCTCACCATGGTATCCGGCATCCGGACGATCTTGTAGGAGTGTTCCTGGCCCGCCGAATCGGTCCACCGGGCGGCGATGGATTGAACGTCCCCGGTGTAATTGACTCCCCCTAACAGGCGACGGTCGATCCAATAGGAAGCCTCCGCCGGAACCGCCCAGGTCAAGGCGGGCACGCGATAAATCTCGGGCCGGCTTTCCAGTTTCCAATAGGTCGCTTGATCGGGAGCGCGTGCCATCCGCAGCCGCAGGGGCTTTCCGGATTTAAAGCCCACTTCCACGAAGTGTCCCTCCTCCCGATTCAGCCCGTACTCGGAAAGGGCGTCTTCCCCTTTTTTCGAGGCGATGAATTCCCGGGTATGCAGGGAGAACAAGGCCCCCAGCCCCTTGAGGATGAAGGATTCCACGGCGGGAAATCCGGAGCCCGCGACCTTCCAGGATCCGTCCACCTTCCGCAATTCGACCGTATCCATCTGATACTGCACCCGCAGCCGGACCACGTCCTGGATTCTCGCCGAGTCCGCGACCGGAGCCGCCCCGGCGAGGCCGGCAATGGAAAACAGAAGGCACAGGAAAAAGGGAAACGGCTTAAGGCGGCGGCTCTTCACGGTCGGATCTCCTGCGTCGCGCACGGCGTACGGAATAAATCGGGCCTTAATATACGGAATAAACGGAGCACGGGCGCCTTGAACGGGCACCGCCCGTTCAAGGCCGGCGGGAGGCCTAGGTCCCGGATTCGCCCCGGGCCATGATGACCTTGCCCGTGCGCACCATTTCGGCGATGCCGTACTTGTCCAGCATCATCTCGGCGGCGTCCAGCTTGTCGGTCCCGCCGGTCACCTGCAGCATGAGGGTGCCCTCCGAAAGGTCCACGGTCTGGGCTTTGAAGTGCTCCGCGATCTGCAGAACCTCGGAGCGCTTGTCGGGCGCGCAGCGCACCTTGATGAGCGCCAGCTCCTTCTCGACCACGGTCTCGCCGGTGTGATCCTTGGCGTGCAGCACGTCGATCAGCTTGTTCAGCTGCTTCAGGATCTGCTCCAGGATTTTCGGCGCGCCGGAGGCCACGATGTTCATCCGTGCGAACTTGCCGTTGTGCGCGGGCGAAACGACCAGGCTGTCGATGTTGTAGCCGCGCCGGGCGAACACCAAAGCGACGCGGATGAGCACGCCGGGCTTGTTGTTCACCAGCAGGCTGATGCTGTGCTGGTGGCCGCGCGCCTCCGGGCCGTGGGGAAGGCGCAGGACGGCGGCTTCCGCGTTGGCGGAAGGGGCCGGAACCTGTGCGCTGGAAGTGCCGTTGGCGGTGCCGTTGATCATGCTTGAGTCCTCGCGTCCCATCAGGTGCTCCCCACGGGCTTTTCCATTTTATGCTTGGGCGGCTCGAGCACCATTTGCTCGTAGCTCGCGCCCGCCGGGATCATGGGGAACACGTTGTCCTCCTTCTCGATCTCGGCCTCGATGATGCAGGGCCCGTCGTTGTAGGCCAGGGCCCGCTCCAGCACGCGGCCGGCGTCGGCGTTGCGCTTGATGCGGAATCCCTGCATGCCGTAGGCTTCCGCGAGCTTCACGAAGTCGGGATTCCCCTCGAGGTCCACGCCGGAATAACGGTTGTCGAAGAACAACGCCTGCCACTGGCGAACCATGCCCAGGTATTTGTTGTTCAGGATCAGGATCTTGATGGGCAGCTTGTTGACCTGGGCGGTGGCCAGTTCGGCCTGGGTCATCTGGAAGCCCCCGTCGCCCACGACGGCCACCACCAGCGCGTCGGGCCGCGCGAACTGCGCGCCGATCGCCGAAGGCAGGCCGAAGCCCATGGTGCCCGCGCCGCCGCTGGAAATCCAGTGATTGCGCTGGTCGGTCTTGTAGAACTGCGCGGCCCACATCTGGTGCTGGCCCACGTCCGTCGTGACGATGGCCTTGCCCTTGGTCAGGCGATAGAGCTCGTCGAGCACGTACTGGGCCTTGAGGCCGCCGTGCTTGCGGTACTGCAGCGGAAAGCGGCGCTTCAGCTTCTTGATGTGCGTGATCCACGCGGCCGTGTCGCCCTTGCGGGCCAGCGGCAGCAGCTCTTCGAGCACGAGGCGCGCGTCGCCGATGATGGAGCAGTCGGGGCGGATCATCTTCCCGATCTCGGCCGGGTCGATGTCGACGTGGATCTTGACCGCGTCCTTGCAGAATTCGGAAAGCTTGCCGGTGATGCGGTCGTCCCAGCGGGAGCCCACCGACATGATCAGGTCGCAATCGACGATCGCCTTGTTGGCGTAGGCCGTGCCGTGCATGCCCAGCATGCCCAGGCTCAGTTCATGGGTCTCGGGGAAGGCGCCCTTGCCGAGCAAGGTGTTCACCACCGGGATCTGGAGTTTTTCCACCAGCGCCTTGAGGGGTTTGCAGGCGTCGGAAATGATCGCGCCGTGGCCGATCAAAAGCAGGGGCTTCTTGGCCTGCTGCAGAAGGTCGGCGCAGCGCGCGATCGCGGCCGAATCCCCGTTCGTCGGCACGGAATACCCGGGCAGGTCGATTTCCACGTTGTAGTTCGGCTCGAACATGCCGCCCGACACGTCCTTCGGGATGTCGATCAACACGGGGCCCGGACGGCCGCTCTCGGCGATGTAGAAGGCTTCCTTGACGATGCGCGGGATGTCGTTGGGATCGCGCACGAGGTACGAGTGCTTCACCGCGGCGTAGGTCAGGCCCGAAACGTCGGCCTCCTGGAAGGCGTCCAGGCCGAGCATGCTTTGAATGGTCTGGCCCGTGATCACCACCATGGGGACCGAATCCATCAGGGCGGTCAAAAGGCCGGTGACCGTATTGGTCGCGCCGGGACCCGAGGTCACCAAGGCCACGCCCGCCTTGCCGGAAGCGCGCGCCATGCCATCGGCCATGTGGGTGGCGCCCTGTTCGTGGCGGGTCAGGATGAATTTAATGGAAGATTCGACCAAGGCATCGAAAATTGGGATTGCCGCCCCACCCGGATGACCAAAGATGTACTCCACACCCTGCTGTTCCATGCAATGGATCAGGGCTTCGGCTCCCGTACAGATTTTTTTGGGCATTATCGCACTCACTTTTTCGAAAAAGGTTCTCTTCTAAAACCAAAACTAATGATTAAAGGACTAAAAATCAAATATTCCAGGTTTAAGTTTTAAATATTCTTATTAAATCATTATTTGATATTTATTTTACTTACTAGATTCCTGAATTTCGATTTTATACCCCGATCTTCCAGATACGTCTCTAAATCCGATCCGCTCGGACCGGTATTAGGCCTCCAAAATAGTTTAAACGCTGAAATTCGAGAAATCCGCCCTGCTTTGCCGGCGGAAATGAAAGCGCCCCTTGTCTAGAGGGGCGCTTTAGCGTTATTGAGCCATGATTTTCTGAACCCGTCGCTTTTCGCCGTCCGTCCATCGCAGGAAAACGACTTGCCGGCGGGGAACGTTGAGATTCACCGCCTGGCTGTGCCTGCCGGGGTCTCCCTGCCAAGCGGAGCGATTCAGGATTTTGCCGTTCAGGTTGACCACCTCGATCTGGACCCTGCCCGCCTTTGCCTGGACGTAGTCCACGCGCAGCAGGCCGGAAACCAGCGAGACGGATCCCAGCGCCGAGACATAGGTCGGCAGGGTGGGCCCGGCCGCCGGAGCCTTTTTCGCCGCCGGCGCCTCCTTCTCCATCCCGTACACCCGGAAGAGCACCGAGGCGCCGTTGGGCTGGAAGCCCTTCACGAAAAACCCGCCCCCATCGGCCATGAAAAAGGCACGGGTTCCCGGCGGCGTGGAATGTTCGGCCGTCAGCGTGCGGCTACCCTCCACCTGGACGACGCGGGCTTCGGCGGGGATCGGCGAACCGGCCAAGGCCGCCAGGGCGATCTCGCGAAGGTTCGCGAAGTCGGCATCCGCTCCCCCATACACGAGGACCATGCGGTCGCCGGCCAGGGCGATCGAGGCGGACAACAATCCGGCACCCCGTATATAAAGCGGGAGGGTTTCAAAATGTTTGCATCCTCATGTTACCATTATTGTAACGGAACCGGAAATTACCGTAATTTAAGCCCCGGTTGGCCGATTCTCTTCATTTGCCCGGGCGTCAAGGATCCGTAATTTTTTTGTAACATCGCGACAATCGATAAATATCGTTTCGAGGCCGTCGAAAAGGCGAACGGGATTCCGGACAAAACAAAAAACCCCGCCGTAAGGCGGGGTTTAAAAAGCGCGGAACCAGGGGCGCTTAGAGCGTGACCCGCACCGTGTTGAGCTTCTTCGCCGGGGTCGTCACGTTGACGATGTACGAACCCTTGGTGAGGCCGTCTACGTTCACGTTCTTGTTCACGCCGCCGATGACCGTGCGGCCATAGACGAACCGGCCCTGCAGGTCGGACACGTGCACGCGGTAGAAGCCGGCCTCGGGAGTCGCGATGCGAACGCCGTTCGAGAAGGCCGAGACGCCGCTGAAGCTCTCGCGCTTGTTGGAATGCACGATCGCGACCGGGGTCTTGCAGGTGTTCGCGCCACCGGCGGTATCGGTGGGCGTGATCGACGCAACCGAGGCCCAAGGCACGTATTCCGAGTAAGCCGGGTTCATACAACCCTGGTAATCGCGGGCCAGGTAACGGATCAGGTTCCACAGGTAGGCCTGGCCCATGCTGTCTACGCCGAGACCGCTTCCCGTGCGGGCGGTGTTGAAAGGATAGCGGTTGTGGCCCATATTGTTGTAGGCGGAAAGGCCATTGCCCATCTTGCGCACCCAGGATTCGGGGTGGTCGCCGATGCGGCGATCCTCGTTAGTGCTCACCAGATACCGGCTGGTTTCGTCGAGGGACATCAGGATGTTCAGACGGCCCTCGGTGTAGGAAACATTGTTCCAGGTGCGCTGCATCGCGGGGATGGCGCGCGGCCCGGGATCGTTGTACCAGGTGTAGTGCTCGTCTCCCACGTTATCCCAGACGGTGGTCCGGGGATCGGTGGTCGAATTGGCCGGAAGCGGCCAGTTGTATTGGACGGTGTTCGAGAAAATGTTCTGGGTCTCGACGTTCACCTTGCCGTGATTCATCACGGCCGTGGGGGGAACCGTCGTCCAGGGCGCTACGGCCGTGCCCGTGGCGGCCTGGCGCGTGAGATGCGGAGGGGTCGTTCCGGCGAGCACCGAATCCGCGTAGAGGCGCGCCGGCGAGTTCTGGGACTCATGATGGTAGTACTGACGGGCGACGGCGCGCGCCATGAAGCGGCAGGTGGCATTGGCGATGTCCGAACCGCCACCGCCCGTGCCCGGGCCCGGGCAGGTGATGAACGCCGACGCGGCGTGCACCATCAACATGGCGTTGCCGTCGCGGTAGATGTAGTTCTGGAGGGCCGTGCTGGAGGATTCGGCCGGAACCACGTCGCGGTCGCCCTGGCTGAAGATCACGAGGTTCTGCCCCTGCAGGGTGGAAGTCGTGATGTAGCCGAGAGCCGCGCCGCTGATGGTCAGCTCGAAGCCGTACTTGCGCGCCAGCACGATCATCGCCTGACGGTAAGCCTGACGGCCTTCCGAGTGCGTATTAGAGTTATCGTACAGCAGCACCTTACGCACCTTGGTGCGCGGGTCCATCTGGTAGGGACGCGTCAGGTCGCGGGCGACCACCTGGTCCGGGCAGTTCGCCGTGCCTTCCGGGCAAACCTGGGCATTGGCGGACGCTCCTGTTAAACTGCGTTTAGACCTAATATATCACCCACGGCCGGAAAATACCTGCCGTATTTGACCTAAGGTTCGAGTTTTCAGCCCTTTTAGAGGCTGAAATCAACTCTTACCACGTAGTACCACTCCGACGACTTGATGGTCACCGGTTCGTCGCTGAACACGCCCCAGAAGTCCGGGTGACGCTCGTGATCGGAAGCCACCTGAGCAGTCAGGTTGATGCCTTGGGTGATGTTCCGGCTGGCATAAAACGACCACTTCCAGTCATCATCGGTATTGGGCCCGCCGTTTTCATACGCGTAGGCATTGCCGCCGCCGGCGCCCGCGCCCGTCACCGGGGTGGGGTTCTGCGTGCGGTTCACCGCGTAAATGGAGTTGCGGAAGCGGTCCTTGCGGTACTCGACTTCCGCCGAAAGGCGGCTGAGCCAACCGAAGGTGGGCACGTTGATCCCGGCCATGACCGGCAGGCGCGCCAGCTTGTCTTCGTAGTAATACGGGTAATCCTTGAACCCGAGCAATGCCGCCTCGGTATACACCTTGAAGTCATTGGGCTTCATCAGGGGATTAGCCAACAGCATGCCGATATCCAAGGAGGCCCGTACGGCGGCCTTGAAACCCTTGAAGGTATAGTACCCGATATTGCTGCAGTCCCCTGCCTGGCAAGCGGCCCAATCGCGCAAGGTCTGGGCTTCTCGGGCCGAAGTGTCATAGAGGATGGTATTGATGCCTGAGCTGGGATCGCCCGGAATGTTGAAGATGACCGAGTCCTCGATGCCGTAAGGGTTGTCCGGCGTACGCGGCGCGTCGGCGCCGTCCACCGGCATGCCCGTGGTCTTGCTGTAAGCGTTGCGCTTGGCCTTGGGCGTCAGGTACTTGTCGGACTTCAGCGGGATGCCGTGCGCCCAGACAACGCCGGCGCCGACCTCCACCGCCGGCGTGGGCCTGACGGTGAGGTTGTATCCCGGCGAGATGTCGTGCATGGGCTCCCAGCCGCGCTCCATGTACAGCGAGAAGTCGTGCGTCACCCTTCCCTTGAAGGTGGGAAGCACGTACCGGAGGCCTTGGGCCTGATAGCCGGCGGCATTCAGGTAGGACCAACCGCCGGTCACCATGTAGCCCGGGTAGGTCCCGCTGCGGTACAGGTATTCACCGAGGTTGTGCGCGTCGGAATACTTGACGTTGAACACGCCGAACTGCAGGCGGCTGTGCGGATCGGAGGGTGAGCCGAAGGTGTAAATGCCCTGGGCTTCTCCCACGCCGGAGCCGTACTTGACGAGCCGGTTCACGGCGTCGGCCTGTTCGGTGGCGGCGTACCAGAAAAGCCCGCCGAGCGTGAGGCGCACTTCCAGTTTTTCATCGACCACGCCCGAGGCGGAGACGAACACACCGGTCCGCGTCAGGATGAGATCCTTCGATCTGCCTTCCTGAACCTCGCCGAAATCCACCGAGGCGCCGATGACCTTGGGGTTCATGACTATGTCGGCCTGCGGTGCGGCAGGGCCGAGGAGGAGTACCCCCGCAGCCAAAGCCAGCAACGGACGCATGCCGTGCCTGTTGGTTTTCTTTTTCATGCTCGGGCCCCCTTAGATTCCGAATTCCTGGCGAACGACGTAGTACCAGTCGCTGTTGCGCTCGGTGGAGGGGCGGTGTGCGGGAAGCGCGAAAATGGTGGCGAAGTGACGCAGGTGGTCGTTCGCGGCCTGCGC
>JAJNBB010000085.1 GCA_021155885.1 Fibrobacteria bacterium
CATCGCGGCCGGGGTTGTCGACCCTTTTTTTACGGGAGGATAACGTCTCGGAATGGGGTGGTGGCGCAGAAAATCAAAAAAGCAGGCTTCCCGTGACGGTCAGGTACGCCAGAATCCCTATAAGAATGCCGCGGTCCCGCAGAAGCTCCCCCGCCAGATTTTGCCCAAAGCCGCGCTGCATGACCAGGTACAGGTACCGGAACATCACGAAGGCCGCGATGGGAAGGGTGTAGATCAGCTTGCCCGTTCCGTGCACCGCGAGAGTCGAGGGGCTCATGGTGTAAAGCCCGTAGGCCATGAGGGTGCAGGCCAGCGTGACGGCCAATAGCAGGCGGAGGAGTTCGGGGGAATATTCCTCCAGCACGACTCTTTGCTCCGAGGCGTCGCGGCCGTCCTCCATGCCTTCCGCATAGCGTTTGGAGAAGCCCAGGAACAGGCTGAGCAGGAAGGTGCACAGCATGAACCACTGGGAGGGCGGGATGCCCACGCCCAAGGTCCCCGCCAGCAGCCTCAGGATGAATCCCGAAGCGATGCAGAATACGTCCACCAGGACGATATGCTTCAGCCACCGCGAATAAGCGGTATTTACCACCAGGTAAACCAGGATCAGGCCGAAGAGCGCGCGGCCGACGATGCCCGCGAGTTGAAGCGCCCCCACGGCGCATGCAAGCGAAAGCGCGATGGCCGCGGATACCGTGATTTTCCCGGAGGCCACGGGCCGGAAACGCTTGCGGGGATGCCGCGCGTCCGCGTGGCGGTCCAGAATGTCGTTCAGCGCATAGACCGCGCTGGATGCCAGGCAGAACGAGGCGAAGGCGAGTAGGACGTTTCGAAGGACGGGTAATTGGAACGCGTGTCCGGCGAAAAAAGCCCCGGCCAGCACGAAGACGTTCTTGACCCAGTGCGAAGGGCGCAGAAGGGCGATCGCGGCTTGAAAGTTTTTCATCCCGGCACCTTGCGCGCGAGGGATTCCGGCAGCAGCCGGATCAGGCCCATGACGAAGCGCCAGTAGGGGGGCGCGTACACCGTGGTTCGGCCGCGCTCCAGGCCGCGCACGACGGCGCGGGCAATGGTCTCGGGAGCGGCGACGAGTACCGCGGGTCCCTTGTAGCCGGCCGTCAGGGGGGTGCGGGTGGGCCCGGGCTTCACCGTCTGGACGAGCACTCCCGTGCCGTGCAGGGAGGCCCGCAGGCCTTCGAGCCAGGCCGAAAGGCCGGCCTTGGAAGCCCCGTACGTCTTGTTGCCCGCGCGGCCCCGATCGCCCGCCACGGAAGAAAGCACCGACAAGAACCCCGACCCTTGGGCGCGGAAATAGCCCGCGAAAAGGTTCAGCACCACTACGGGCTCGGTGAGATTCACGTCGAAGTTGAGCCGGGTGGCCGCCGGGCTCGCCTCGGCTTCGGCCTCCGTCGGCATGACTCCGGACGCGAAGAAAACCCCGCCGAGGGCGCCGAAAGGAGCCTCGCCCGCGATGAGGTCCGCGAAGCGTCGCCCGTGCAGTTCCCGTTCCAGCAGGTCCCAGACGAAGACGCGGCTTTCCCGGCCGAACCGCGCGGCCAGATCCGCCGCTTCCGCCCGCAAGGCCGCTTCGTCGCGGCCGACGAGCACGAGGACGTCGCCCCGCTTCGCGAGCTCGCGCGAAACCGCGCGGGCGATGCCCGAGGTGGCCCCGAAAATCACGATGCTTCCGCTTTTTTTCATGCGTCCCACAACCCGAGTCTTTCCGACATGCGTGAGCGGCCCGCGCCTTGCGGATTGTACCGCGTCACGGTTTCCATCCACGCCTTCCACTCCGGGTACATCTTTCGGAAGGTTTCCCGCGGCAGGCGCGCGTCCTTGGTAAGATAAACCCGGCCCCCGAAATCCAGGACGATGCGGTCCAGTTCTTCCAGGCGGCGCAACGTCTCCGTTCCCCGGTTCGGAACGTCCAACGCCAAAGTATAACCGCGCCGGCAGAAGGGCAACATCACCGTATCTTCGCCGCAGCGCTTGAGCACGGCCAAAAAGGAGCCCATGCCGTTGGCGGCGAGAAAGCGCAGGCAAGCCTCGACGCCCCGCTCGGCCGGCGCGCGCGCGCCGGCTTGGTCCGGGAGGACGCACTGATACTGAAAAAAACCGGCGGGCCCGTACATTCTGTTCCAGTTCCCGATGCGATCCAGGGGGTAGAAATACCCCCCGAGGCCGGCCGTCCTTTCGCCCGCCGGGCGCGGAAGGTGGTAGTAGGCCGCATTGAACAGGCGGAGCGCCCACGGCTGCAGGAGCGCGGCCGGGGCGGAAAAGGGAACGCTGAAAAGGACCTTGGGGGAGGCTTCGTTCGGGCTTCCGGGAGCCGGGTCGCCCGCCTCCGCGTGCCGGCCCAAGAGCAGCAGGCCGCGGCCGAGGGCCTTCCCCGTGGCGAGCGTATCGATCCAGGCGACGGAGTATTCGTAACCGGCGTCCCGCTCGCGGAAGGTCGCGAAAAGCTCCTGAAGTCCGCGCGCGCGCAGGGTGAGCGTGCGCAGGCGGGGAGAGGCGATGGGTTTCAGGCGCAGGCGCACCCGCGTGATCAGGCCCGTGAGGCCGTAGCCGCCGACCGTGGCCCGGAACAGGTCCGGACGCTCCGCGGGCGAACAGCGGAAAAGGCCGGCGGGCGTCGCCACCTCCAGCGCGGTCACGAAGCGCTCGATGGACCCCGCGTGGTGATGGTTCTTGCCGTGCACGTTGCTGGCGACGGCCCCCGCCAGGGTAACCCAGCGGGTACCGGGCGTGACGGGGAGGAAAAACCCGCGTGGGACCACGGCCTCCAGGATCGCATGCAACGAAACGCCCGCCTCGGCCTCGAGGACGCCCTCGACCGGATCGAAGGCGATGAAGCGGTCCAGGAATTCCGTGCCGAGGAAGCGCGTTCCCGGGGCCGGCAGCGAGGCGTCGCCGTAGCTGCGGCCCAGTCCCCGGGGCAGGAACCCGGGCGCGGCCACGACGGCGGATGCCGCCGCGGAGAGGGTGGCGGGGCGGATCCCGGAGGCGGTAACGACGGGGTTACGGCCCCAGCCCGACAGCGCCGTCATCGCGAGGGATACCCGTTCACGGCCGCGATGACGCGGTCGACCTGGGCGTCGGACAAATGCGGGCCCATCGGGAGGCTCAGGACTTCGCGATGGATGGCTTCCGTGAGGGGAAACGACAACGAATTCCATTCGCGGTAGGCTTCCTGCTTGTGCGGCGGGATCGGGTAATGAACGGCGGTTTCGATCCCCTGACCGGCGAGGTGCCGTCCCAAGGCCTCGCGATCCGGAGCGCGCAGGACGAAGAGATGCCAGGCGGACTCGCGGTCCGCGACCGCCGCGGGCAGGGTAACCGAGGGGTTCCCGATTTCCGCCAGATAACGCCGCGCGATGGCGCGCCGGCGTGCATTGTCTTCTTCCAGGTATTCCAGCCCGACGCCGAGCACCGCGGCCTGCAATTCATCCAGGCGGCTATTAAGGCCCTTGAAGCGGTTTTCGTTCTTCGCCGATGAACCGTAGTTTCGCAGGGCGCGGATCGTTTCGGCAAGCCGGTCGTCGTCCGTGGTGACCGCCCCCCCGTCGCCCAGGGCTCCCAGGTTTTTCGAGGGGTAAAAGCTAAAGCCCGCGGCATCGCCGAGCGCGCCGGCCCGGGTGCCCCGCCATGCGGCCCCGTGCGCCTGGGCGGCGTCTTCGACCACTTTCAGGCCATGGGCTTTCGCGAGGGCCCGCAGGGGAGTCATGTCGGTCACGGTTCCATAAAGGTGAACCGCCAGGATCGCCCGCGTTCTCTGCGTGATTTTCGCGGAGACCTGTTCCGGGTCGAGGTTCAGGCTGGCCGGGTGCGGTTCCACCAGCACGGGCGTGAGTCCGGCGCGGGAAACCGCCAGGATGGAGGCGATGTAGGTGTTCGCCGGAACGATCACCTCGTCGCCAGGGGACAGTTGCCCCATTTCGCGGTAGCCTTCGAAAATCAAAGTAAGGGCGTCCAAGCCGTTGGCGACCCCGATGCAATGCCGCGTTCCGCAGTAGGCGGCGAATTCGCGCTCGAACGCCTCCACTTGCGGACCCAGCACATAGCGTCCGCCCCGCACGACGCCACGGATGGCCTCCATCAGGCGCGCCTCCCGCCGGGCGTGGATCGCGCGCAGATCCAGAAAAGGCACGTTTTCAGGGCGGTCCATAGGGTTCCGAATCTAGCTTTGCTCAGGTTCGGCGGCAGGGCGTCCCGGCTTCGCGCCGAAGGCTGGATTTTGGGAGGATTCGGTCTCTTAGAAGATTCAGGCGGCAAGGGTTATCATTCTTAAAACTCCGGAAGCCAAGAGCTGCCTAACCCCGAGGAATGCGTGAGCGAAAAAAATCCTCTGTTGAAAATTTTCGTCGCGGCCGGGATCTTGTGGCGGCGTAAATGGAGCATCGCGGCGGGAACGGCGGTTTTCACGGCGGCGGGCGTGGCGTACTCCTTGCTGGCGCCGGCCACCTATGTCGCCCGTGCGGTCATCTATCCTCAGGACATATCCGCGCGGTCGGAAAACTCCGTGCTGGGCGGGGGGCTGAGCGGCGCCCTGAACCCGATGGTGGGAGTCGGGCATTTGAACCGGGTGGAAGTGATCCTGAAAAGCCGCGAAATGGCGCGGAGGGTGATCGCGAAGGAACGCCTGGTTCCCGTGCTTTTCCCTGATTCCTGGGACAAGGCGCGGCCCGAAACCCCCGGCGAGAAAGCGCCACGGGTCATCAACAGCGCGATCGAAGTCTTGCAGGGCATGGGGTGCGCGCGGGAGAGCCCCGATTGGCCTTCGATATCGTCCAGGCCTACCTGAAAGGCCTGAATGAGCGCCTAAAGGAAAACGTGATTCATAATGCGATGGCGAACCGGGATTTTCTCGAGGCCCAGATGGATCGTACCGCGGACCCGGTATCGCGCGAGAAGATCCAGGACCTGATCATCCGGGAAACGGAGTCCGCCATGTTATTGAACGCCAATGCGTTCGACCTGTTGGAGGCGCCCGAGGTCCCCATTCTGCGGGACACCCCCAAGCGAAAAAGAATCGTGATGATTGCGCTGGTGTCGGGGTTCGTGATTTCATGCCTGGGCGTGCTGGCGTCCCTCGCCCTGCGAACCTTGAGAGCCGAACGCAAAGCGTCCCGGGCCTAGGGCGCAGGGCATGGAATTGTTTTCGCAGGCGTCCCCCGATTTGCTGCGGGCCTGCGGTTGGGTGTTTTGCTTTGGCTTTTTGGTGACTTCGAGCCACCTGCCGTGGCGCGCGGCCGCGGTCATCACCGCCCTCAAGGTCGCGGTTCCGCTCTTGTATTTCGCCGGCAATCCCTTCGGCAGGATACACCTGGCGGACGATCTCGACTATTTCTACGCCACCTTGGGTTTTCTGAAAATGGGTTTCGACCCCGCCGCCCTTCTGTTCGACCCGCGGGGACTCCCGGTGTTTCTGGGCCTCGCGGGCACAGGCCAGCACGTCGCCTACCCGCTGTGGAACC
>JAJNBB010000004.1 GCA_021155885.1 Fibrobacteria bacterium
CCCGCATCGCTCGTGGATCGTCCCAAAATGGGCTTCCCGGTGCCTTGGGAACGGTATCTTCCGGAGAACCCTTCCTTTCTGGAAAACGGCTTCGTGGCGGAATCGACGCAGCTGAACGCGGCGCAGCTCCATGCCTTTCATGAGGGAGATCCCCAGCTGCTTTTCCGGCTGGTGGCGCTTGAAATCTGGGGCCGCCTTTTCGTCCTCGGGGAAAAGCCCGGCGACATCCGGGTTCGCTGATGCCGCTCGCGGGGCTTTTCCGGCCGTCCGCGGAAATTTCCGACGCGGAGTTCGCGCGCGTCTTCGCGCTCATCTCCGGCCCGGTCGTTTCAGACACTCCCCCTGCCCCTCCTTTTCGCGCGCCCGCGCTCCGCATCCAGCAGGGATCCGCGCGCGAGCCCGCGCATGCGGTTCCCGGTTCCCCGGTCCGGTGCTGGATCGACGGCCGCGTGTTCGACGTCGCGCGGGCGGCCCGGCGGCACGGATTCCCCGAGGCCGCGACGGCCTCCGCCTTGCTGGCGCAGGCCTGGGAACGGGGCCGGCTCGACCAGGTGCTTCCGGATCTCAACGGCGACTTCTTCGCCGCCCTCCACGATGAGCGCTCGGGCAAACTGGTCCTGATCGCCGACCGTCTCGGCTTGCGGCCGGTGTATTTTCGGGCGCGCGCTCCGGAGTTTTTCTTCTGCAGCCGGCTTCGCGGATTCCTGGGCCTCGCGAATTTCTCTCCGCGGATCGCGGAGGAAACGGCCGCCTGCTTTCTCGACCTGGGGCACCTTGCCGGCGATCTCACCTGGTTCGAGGGCGTGAATCTTCTGCCCCCGGCGACCTGGCTCGAGGTCGACTTGAACGCGGGTTCCCCGCCGCGCCTGCGGCGCTATTGGACGTGGCAAGCGATCCGGCCCCTGAACCTGGAACTGCCGGAGGCGGTGGAAGAATTTTCCCGCCTCCTGCGACAAGCCGTTTCGCGAAGGATTTTTCCGGGAGAAAAAGTTTCGGTGCTGTTGAGCGGCGGGCTGGATTCCCGGGCGCTGCTGGGATGCGTTCCCCCGGCGAGTCTCGGCGGCACCGCCACGTTCGGCCAACCGGGCTGCCGCGACGTCGTCTACGCGGAGCGCGTCGCCCGGATCTATGGATCGGATCACGCGACTTTTCCGCTGACTCCGGAGAACTGGGATCGCGGCCGTTTTCATGCCGTCTGGAAATGCGATGGCATGTCGAGTCCCGCGGATCTTTCCAGCTCCCAATTTTCCGGGGAGATGGCGGCCTTGGGCGCGGCCAACATGAACGGGTTTGCCGGGGACCTCGTGGCCGGCGGAAGCTATCTCAAGGCCGGCTTCCTGAACACCGCCGCGGACGCCGCCTTCGCGGCGCGAAGCTACGGGGAGCAAGCGCGCTGGACCGATCCCGGGGACGACTATGCGCGCGGCCCGCACACGGATCCCTTCGTGCTGGCGAACCGCGTGCGGCGCCTCACGGTGGCGGGCAACCTGGAAATCGACGACCGGGTCGAGCAGCGCAAGCCCTTCATGGACGTCGACCTTCTCGATTTTCTCTACGCGCTCCCCGATGAATACCGCTGGAAGGGCAAGCTCTACCATCGCGCCCTGCTGCGGATGCGCCCCGACCTTTTCGGCGGGGTTCCCTGGCAAAAAACCGGGCTGCCCCTTTCCGCCGGAGAGGGGCCCCTGGGATGGGCGCGCGCCAAGCGCATCCGCCTCTGGGAAAAGCTCGGGTGGAACCGGATGCCGGGGGAATTCCAGGACTTTCCTCGCTGGCTGGCCGCGTCCGCGCCCCGCTATGCCGCCCTGCTCGGGAACAAGGACGCCCTCTGGCCGGGGTTCGTCGACGAAGGCCGCCGCGAAAATTTCGATTGGAAAAACCGCCTGGCCGGGGGCAACGTCCGCACGCTGCTGCACGCCATCGGCCTGGAGGTGTGGCTCCAGCAGGTTTTCAACGGCCGGTACCGCGACCCGGGTGCTTCCGCGACGGAAGCGTGACGATTCCAACGAAAGCCTCGCCATGAAAACCGAAATCACCTTGGACGCCTGGTCCGACATCGTCTGCCCCTGGTGCTACATCGGCAAGCGCCGGCTCGAGGCCGCGCTGGATCTTTTCGAGCACCGCGATCGCGTGAACGTCGTGTGGCGCAGCTTCGAGCTCGACCCGAACGCCCCCCGTACGGCCGACCAGACGGTTCGCGAAATGCTCGCCGCGAAATACGGCGTATCCCTGGCGCAAGCCGACGCGATGCAGGAGCGCGTCGCGGCCATGGCCGAGCAGGAAGGCCTGCACTACCGCCTCGACCGGACGAAACGCACGAACACCTTCGACGCCCACCGGCTGGTTCACTTCGCCAAGGCGCAGGGAAAACAGGACGCGATGCAGGAAAGGCTGATGCGGGCCTACTTCATGGAGGGCGCGGCTCCCGGCGACCCGGAGACCCTCGTCTCCCTCGCCGCGGAAGCCGGCCTGGAAGCGGAGGCCGCGCGCGCGGTGGTCTCGAGCGACGCGCACGCGCGCGAGGTGCGCGCCGACGAGGAACGCGCGGCGCGTCTGGGGATTCGCGGCGTTCCGTTCTTCCTGGCCGCGGAAAAATACGGCGCGTCGGGCGCGCAGCCCGCCGCGGTCCTGCGGGACCTTCTGCAAAGGGCGTGGGACGAGTCGACCTTAAGCTAGCGCAGCTTCCCGGCGATCTCGCGCAGCGTTTCGCGCAGGCGCCTCCGATGAAGCGTCCACGCCGCCGCCCCGAAGAACAAGGTTCCCGAAACGCCCAGGAGCAGAACCTCCAGCCAGGGCGCCAGGGAAACGGCGGCGGAAAGCGCCGCGAGCCCGCCCGCGGTGAGCGCCGCCGGCAGCGCCGCCCAGCCTCCCGCCCAAGCCGTTTCGCGCACGGGGATGCCGAGCCAGCGGCGCGGCAGGATCAGGTCGATGGGAAGCGACAGGGCCATCAATAGCGACATGGCCGCGGCCACGCCGGTCAGCCCGTAACGCGCGCCGAGAACCACGCCGCCCAGGCGCGCGGTGAGCACCGCCGCGTTCATCCAGAACACGAAGCCCGCGCGCCCCATGGCCAGCGTCAGGTTCCCGATGGCGTTGCCGAGCACGGTCAGGAACCCGAGCAGCGACAAGATGCGCAAGGTGGGAATCGCCGGCTCCCAGCCGGGTCCGAGCGCGAGCTTCACCAACGGTTCGGCGAGGCCGAACAACAGGCCGTACACCAGCGCGGACAAAAACCCCAATACCGACAACGAACGCAGGTAGGCCGCCGCCATGCGCGTCCGCTCTCCCTGCAGGCGCGCCAGCAGGGGCAACAGCGTCCTGCCCACGAAGGGGCCGATCAGGGCCGTGGGCCGGAGCGCAATCTGGGAGGCCATGGTATAGAACCCGGTGGCGGTGACTCCCAGCAGGCGCGCCACCAGCAGGCGGTCGAGATTTCCCACGGCGAAGTCGAGCGCGCGCGTTCCCATCTGATACCCGCCGAACGAGGACAGGGAGGAGAGGTCGCGGAGATTCAAGCGCCAGGACAACTCCAGCGTGGAGAACGCTCCGAGCGCGACCAGGCGGGCCGCGCCCAGGGCGATCAGGCCCGCCACCAGGGCGCCCGCATCGCGATGCCGCTGGGCCCAGGCGAGGGCCACCGCCAGGGAAACGACCGCCGCCAGGATTTCGGCGGCCGCCAGGCGGCGGAAACGCAGGTGGCGCTGGAGATGCGCCTGCAACACCGACGCGGGACCGAAGCCGGGGAGGGCGAAGGCCGCGGCCGCCAGTAACGGGGCCAGTCCTTGCAGGCGCAGGGCGGCCTCAAGGGGGGCGGAGAATGCGGCCAGCGCCAGGCCCAGGACGATGCCGGTGACCAAGGTGGCCCATAATGCGCTGGACCAGCCCTCCTTCGGCACCGCCTCGCGCTGCACCAGCGCGTTCGCCAACCCCAGGTCGCAAAACCCGTGCAAAAAACCCGCGGCCGAAACGGCGACGGCGGCCAGCCCGAACTCGGCCGGCGAAAGCCACCGCGCCAGAAACAGGATTTGCAGAAGCTGCGATGCGAGCGTCACCGCCGCCGCCGCCGCGTTCCAGCGCACCGCCAGCCCCGCCTCCCGGCCTAGTCCCGCCTGCTCCCGCATCAAAGCCCCAGGAACTCCGGCAGGCCCCGCGCGTAGGCCTCCCAATGCCACGACGCGCGCGCCTTCCGGCACTCTTCGAGGTGGAAGGCGTGATGCGCCGCGAGGCGGTCCAGGCCCGCGCCCACGGCCTCGGGGGAGAACGAGTCCACGAGCACCCCCACGCGGAACTCCTCGAGCAGGGCGCGGTGCGCGGGATTGTCGCTCAACAGCATGGGCGTGAGAGCGTGCGCGTAGTCGAAGATCTTGTTGGCCCAGGTGAGCGCGAAGCTCCCGGTCACCGGCTGCATCAAATGAATCCCCAGGTGCGCGGCGGCCATGGGGCCCTCCAGTTTCTCGAACGGCACCGATCCGTGAAAGCGCACGCGCCCTGCCAGGCCGGCCCGCAGGGCCGCCGCGCGCAGCGCCTCTTCCTCCGGCCCGCCTCCGTACACCTCGAGCTGGAACCGGGGCCGGAGCCGCATGGCCTCGAACAACTCCGGAAGCCCCGTCGCCACCCGCAGGCCTCCCTGGAAAATCAAGCGCACCGGCTCCGGATCCGGCGGGAGCGCGCCTTTATCCGTCACGGGATTCCCGGAGACGAAGGGCATGTTCGGCTGCAGGCGGAACCGTACGCGCGGGTTCGCCGCGCGCAGCCTTTCCAGGATGGCCGGGCTCACCGTCATCGCCCGCGAGATCAGGGCGAACCCCCCGCGCTCCCAGGCCGTCCAGAACAGGCGCCGCGACCGGCGGCCCTGCACCAGCGGCGTCTCGACGAAAAGTTCGTGCGAGTCATAAACCACCGTGCGGCCGCGCAGCTTGCCCCAGAAAGCCAGCCAGAAAAGGGGCGGCGCGTCGAGGGAGATCCACGCGCGCGCGCGCGTCCGCAGAAGGACCGGCAACAGCCGGAACAGGAAGGCGAAGAACACGGGCAGGAAGCGCGTCAGATGGGATTCGCGCGTCAGGACGCGCACGTCGAAGGCCTCCCAGGCGGAACCCAGGGGATGCAGGGGCTTATCGCAATAAATCACCGGATGGAGTCCGGCGTCCCGCAGCGACCTCGCCAGCTTGTAGCAGCGGTGGTCGATCGAAAGATCGGTCAGGATCGCCAGCAGGACCTCGGGGCGCCCGGTCGGAGAATCGGCCCGCGCTTCTTTAAGTGGAGGGACCTGGGAATGGGAGCCGGGGGCGATCATGCGGTTGCGGAGCAAAATGCAAAATTATCGCTACTTTCTGTCTTCCATGCCCGCACGCCCGCAAAATCCCAATCTGAACCTGGACCGTCGCACGGTCCCCGGCATGCTGGTCCGGCTGCTGGCGCCGGCGCTGAAGACCCTGTTGGGCCTCTTGCGGCGCGAGGCCATGCAAGGCGCCCCGGCCGCGATCTTCCAGTCGTACATGGTGGGGGACTTTTTCATGGCCTTGCCGGCTCTGAAAAAGGCCGCCCGCGAAGGCGCAGCGGTCGTCTTGTGCCGGCCCGACTGCGTCGAGTTTCTGGCGCGCGAAGGGATCCCGGGCCTCCCTTTCGAAAACCCATTTCGCCAGCGGCCCGGGATCGCGACGTTCGTCCGCACTTGGCGCTCGGCGTGGGCCCTGCGCGGCCGGCTGGGCGACGTCGCCCTCGACGTCGACGCGGACCCGCGCACCGCCTTCTGGCTCAAGGTCGCCGGCGTCCGCCGCGTCGTTTCCTACCGCCGCGCCTTCGGGGTCCTCTTCGACGAAACGTTTCCGTTACCCGAGCCGTCGATTCATCAGGCGGACAGGGACATGCGGGTGGTGGAGGAATGGTTGAAGAGAGACGGGGGTCGGGGGACGGGAGTCGGGGGTGAACACAAAACACAAATGTCTCCCTCTGCATCCTCTCTCACAACCCCCGACCCCCGACCCCCGACCCTTTCCGCTCCCTGGGTCCTCTCCGTGTGGACCCGCAAGGCCTCGAAGAACTGGCCCCTGGAGCGCTGGGAGGCCCTGATGGAAAAGCTGACGGGCGCCGGCATTCCCTTCGTGGTGCTGGATCCTCCCGATGGCGACGCGGCCTTCCGGGAATTCCGGCGGCGCGGACGCGCGGACTTCCTGCGGGGAACGCTGCCTGAAATCGCCGACGCGGTCCGTGCCGGCGCCGGGGTGATCGCCACCGACAACTTCCTGGGGCACATGGCGGCCTATTACGGCAAGCCCGTCTTGTGGATCAACCTGAGTTCGCCCGCCGCGCAAGTCGAGCCCCGCGGCCCGCGCACCTTGGCCGCGCACCGCCCCTCCGTCGAAGAAGCCTGGCGCACCTTCGAAAACCTGCGCGGACCGGCACCCGCCTAGGGCGGGTCCTGGCGCTTCGGCGCCGTCCGCGTCGTGTCGGTCGGGGACTTTGGCTGGGTTTCCACCGGGTTACCCTGCAGGTCAAAAACCAGGTGGTAAGACTCCTCCTTGCCGCTCTTCACGCCGCGGTAATCCATCTCCATGCCCACGGGGGTGACGTTGCCCACCGTGCGCACGCTGTCCCCGTTGGCATAGACGCCCTCGAAGGTCATGACTCCCAGGAAGCGCCCCTGCGCCCCGGTGTCCTGCTCGGCAGGCATGAAGGAAGAGCTGGAGTAGATCAGGGGCCCGCGCTTCCAATCTTTTCGGATGCGGAAGCCGACCAGGGCGTGCCCGTTCATCGCCTCGGGGGCCGACCCCAGCAGCAAGTCGTAGACGGCGTGGAAGGACTTCATCGAGTCGGCCGCGGCGTACAGGGTGTCCGAGGTCACGGCCGCGGTGTCGTTCGCGCGCAGCACCGAGTCGGCGTCCGTGCCGAGGAACGAGAACGCCGTCTGGCGGCCGTTCTTCAGCGCGCGCGCGTCCCGATAGAAGAGGCGCTGGAGGCTGTCCCCGCCGGGGGAATGGAACATCCGCGCCTTCATGAACAGCGTCAGGCGCGAGGTGCCCGGCTCGTTTTCGGGGTTGCGCACCATGCGCTCGAAGGTGACGAGGCCCGTGTTCTGCCCGTCGTAGAAGGCGCGATCGCCGTCGGCATCCCGCATGCGCTTCCATTCCAGCGTGTCCCCGGCTGCGCCGAGGCGGGTGTATTCGAACTCCTCGGGGGCCGCGGCCGCATTCAGGTAAGCGCCGTCGCGCCCGTAGATCTTGATGCGCTGGACGGTCGCCGACTGGCGGCCCGGCGCGTATAGCAGGGTCAGGAAATCGCCGTGGTCGAGCCCGCCCGCCGTGTCCAGGTTGACGGCGCGGAAGTACTGAACCTTGTCGGCCAGCAGCCAGGTGATCGACCCGCGCGAGCTTACCAAGGTCACGAAGCTGTCCGGCTTCGCCTCGAACTCCTCGCGCGTCGCGGGGAGCTTCGTGCTGTCGGCGTGGAAGCTGCCGCCGTAGTAGTAGAACAAGGTGTCGCGGCGGATCGCCACCGAGTCTTCGTCGCAAGTAATCTTGCGGATGCGACGGAAGCGCACGAACTCCTGGATATCCCACGTCCAATAGGGAGGGAGACAGTCGGCCGAGGCCGCGCGCTTCCCGAACGCGGCGCGACGGAACAGCGGCGGCTCCACACGCAACGAGTCGAGGTTGCCTACGTCGGGGATTTCCGGCAGCTCCAGGTTTTGCAGCTCCTCCCATCCGCCGGCGGCGCCGACGTCGGCCGCGGCGATCTTGCCCAAGCGGTTCACGGTATTGGGAAAATCCTCGCCCCCGCCGCCGCCGACGCGCGCTTCCCTATCGAAGAACGTGTCCCCGCCGGCCAGGCAACCGGCCAGGAAGAGCGCGGCCGCCCCGGCGAAAAGGCGCCCCATCCCAATCCGGGACATGGTCAGGCTTTCCCTTTTCGCGCCCGCAAGCGTCGGGACTTGGGGAAAAGCTGCACGGAGAGTTGGAGGATCATTTCGGGGTCCGTGTCCTTTTCGACCA
The DNA here is from genome assembly GCA_021155885.1 of Fibrobacteria bacterium. Taxonomy (GTDB): domain Bacteria; phylum Fibrobacterota; class Fibrobacteria; order UBA11236; family UBA11236; genus UBA11236. Next base: position 7,989 of record JAJNBB010000004.1, read on the forward strand.
GATCAAGCATTTCCTTGCGGAAGTTCTCGGCCCGCTCCATCAGTTTTTTCCGGGTTTCTTCGCTCACCATGATGAGCATCGTGGAAATATGCCGGTCCGCAGGCCCAAACTTAAAAGGAACTTCCGAAGCCTGCAAAATCCATTCGCGATTCAACCGCCGGACCAGGGCCGATAGGGTGGGGGGCGGCTCCACGAATTTCTGGGTGACGTGATAACGGCCGCCGCTGGCCCGGATGATCAGGCCCCATTCCTCGAGATCCTGCACGTACTTGCGGACCAGGGCCGGGGCCAAGGGGGGTTCCAGAAACTTTCCCAGCGCCTCGCAATCGCCGCGGAAATCGAAGGCATTCACCGCGCAACGCACCAGGGAATAGTGATAGTCCTGATAGTATTTGACCAAAGAAGGGCTAAACCGCGCGAAGCGGCTGCGGTTGCGGCGGAGCAGAAGGTCCTGATAGAGGGTCTGGCGGTCGGCGTCGCGCTTGGCCTGGCCGAATTCGGTCAAACGCAGCAAAAACTCGGTTTCAGCCTCATTTAGCCCGAAAACCGGCGCCATTTTCTGGGCCTGGTTGCGGCTCAGCGTCCGCTTGCCGATGATGACGTCGAGCAAATACCCGGGGTTGCTGATGGATGCGTCGCGGGCGAATTTTCGATAGGAGTAGGCGGGGTCCGAAGCCTTGAGAAATTCGAAAGCCGCTTTCAGAAACGCCCGAAAGTCATCGTACTGATAGACGTTGGGGCGTGACGGGATTTTGGGGGCAGCTTCCATGATTGTTTCCGCCGCAATGGCAAGGCCCGCCGTCCTGCAGGACGGCGGGCCGGTAACCGGAATGCGGGTTTCCGGTCTTGCCGAGAGCACGTCCGGGTCCCCACCCAGCCGACGCTCCCCCTCTCTCCCCGTAATTCGATCCCTTCAGGGTTCGCTTCATGGGTGTCACTGAGGGAGAATATATCGAGGGTTTTCGGGCCCGGCAACCTGTTTTTAAATCCAAGATAACACCTTGATAACACTTTATGGGCATTTTTTAGTCAAAAAAACCGATTTTTACCTCCATATTTGAAATCAGTATTCAAATTTTAGATAACGGATTTCGTCGGAGAGGATAACGTGTACTTCCCGGTTTTTCGCGATTTTTAAAAGAATTTGGCCGAATTTTCGATTTCAGGTGGGCGACGCTAGCTCAGGGACATAGTTTGCATGAAAGAACCCTATTGGAGGCCGTTATGGAACTGGATATCGGAATCAACAAAAAAGACCGTGAAAAAATCGCCGAAGGGCTCACGAAGACCTTGGCGGACACCTATACCCTTTACCTGAAAACCCACAATTTTCATTTCAACGTGACGGGCCCGCAGTTCCAGACCTTGCATCTCATGTTCGAGACGCAGTATAACGAGCTCTGGCTCGCCTTGGACCTCATCGCCGAGCGCATTCGCGCCCTGGGCGTTTTCGTGCCGGGCTTCCACGAACTGGACAAGATCGCTTCGATCAAGTCGGACGAAGGCGTGCCGAAGGCCACGGAAATGATCCAGTCCCTCGTGAAGGGCCACGAGGCGGTCACCAAGACGGCGCGCGGGGTTTTCGAAATCGCGGACAAGTCGAAGGACCAGCCCACGGCCGACCTGCTGACCGAGCGCATGAACGTCCACGAAAAAACCGCGTGGATGCTGCGCAGCCTGCTGGAAAAACCGTAAGGATTGTTTGGGGGCCGCCGTGGGGCGTTCGCCCCGAACAAAAAGGGACGCGCGAATGCGCGTCCCTTTTTCGTCTCAACCACCGGCGCTCTCATGGTGGTTCAGCCGCAAGCGGCTTCACATCGGCGGCAAGCGCCGATCCGACAGGCTCAGCCTGAGCGGACAGGAAACCGCTCACCCTGAGCTTGTCGCGTCGGCATGGAATGCCGACATGAGGCCCTTGGGCCGAATCACGGTGAAAACGATATTATGAAGACGCCTTGATCTTCGCGACGATCTGGCTGGTGGAAAGCCCCGGGATTTTCTCGACGATGTGGACGCGGCCCCCGTGCTTGCGCACGGTGGGCGCCTCGACGCAGTCGGCCCCGTATTCCGATCCGTTCACGTGCACGTCGGGCCTGATCTCCTCGAGGAAAGGCATGGGGACGTCTTCGTCGAAGATGTGCGCGTAGTCGACGCAGCGCAGCGCCAGCAGCATCCGCGCGCGCTCTTCCTCGGGAATCAGGGGCCGGTCGGCCGACTTGTAGCGCTTCACCGACGCGTCGCTGTTCAGGCCCACGATCAGCACGTCTCCCTGCCGCTTGGCCTCCTCGAGGATGTGCAGGTGCCCCGCGTGCAGGAGGTCGAACGACCCGTTGAGGGTCACGATGCGCTTGCCCTGCGCGCGCAGCAGCGCCGCCAGCGGCGCCAGCCCCCGGCGGTCGACGCGGCGCGTACCGTGCAGGGAGTCGTGCAGGATCTCTTCCTGCGTGACCGTCGCCGTGCCGAGCTTGGCCACCACGACGCCCGCCGCGAGGTTCGCCAGCTCCGCGGCTTCGGCATGATCGAGGCCGGCGCCCACCGCGAGCGCGAAGGCCGCCACCACCGTGTCGCCCGCCCCCGAGACGTCGTAGACCTCGCGCGCCGCCGTGGGCCGGTGGAACGAGGCGCCCGTGTCCCGGTCGAAGAAGGCCATGCCCGCGGGCCCCAAGGTCAGCAGCACGTGGGACCCCAGTTGGCGGCGAAGAGCCTCGCCCACCTCCCGCACGTGCTCCGGGGTGGACTCGCGATCGCTCCAGCCCAGGAGCCCGAGCGATTCCTTCCAGTTCGGCGTCACGTATCCGGCGCCGCCGTAGCGCGCCGCGTGCTGCGGCCGCGGATCGAGGAGGAGCGGCTTGCCCGCCGCCTTCGCCTCGGCGATCAGCGCCTGCGTCAGCGTGGCCGTGAAAAAACCCTTGGCGTAATCCGATAGCACCACGGCCCCGGCACTCTTCAAATGCCGGCGGAAGGCGGCCAGCACGGCCGCTTCGGTGGCCGCCGAAACGTCGCGCGTATCCTCGTGATCCAGGCGCAGCAACTGCTGGCGCTGTCCCACGAGCCGCGTCTTGACCAAGGTCGGACGCCCGTCCTCGAAGGGCTCCACCGCGATGCGCGAACCGTCGCACAGGGCCTGGAAGGATTTTCCCGCGTTGTCGCGCGGGTCGATGAGGGCGAAGAGAACGGGACGGCCGCCCAGTGAAGCGATGTTGGCGGCCGTGTTGGCGGCGCCACCGAGCACGCGACGGGTCTTTTCAGGATCCACCCGCAGAATCGGTACGGGCGCCTCCGGCGACAAACGCGAACAATCCCCCGTGAGGTATTCGTCCACCATGCTGTCGCCCAGCACCAAAATGTTCACGTCGGTAAATCGCCGGAGCGCGCCTGGAATGTCCATGACCGTGAATTTTACCAAAAAACCCGGGGCCCCGGTCTTCCGGGGCGGGAAAGTGCGCAAACGGGACCTGAAGGAGATATTCGCGACTAAATTGGCCCTATGATCCGGATCGGAAGACAAGCGAGGAATCGTCGGGGTGTGATGGCTTTTTGCGCCGCGTACCTGCTTTTCCTCCTTTCTCCGCACTTTGAGACCTTGACCCATAGCCACGCCCACGACGGCCGCGCGCACCATCATGACTTTCTGAGCGCGCACGACGTCGCCCTCGAACGCGCGCTGTTGACGGCATCAATTCCCGGAATCGCGGGTGTCGGGCCCCGGGGTGAGAGCGCGGCCGCCCTGCGCCCGAAGGTTGCTTCAGGGGAAGCCGTGCCGCAAGGAACCGCGGCCCTGCGGACCGCCGCCGCGAACCGGCACACGCACGGTCAGGAAGATCCCAACCTGCTCGCACTCGGTTCTCAGGCGCTCCCCGTCCATCTCGTCTTCGCGCCGCTTCCGAGGCTCGAGACACCCGCCGTCCTCGCGGCGGAAACCCCGGTCCCGCGGGCCGGCGCCCGCGCGCCTCCTGTGCGCTTTATCTGAGTCGCCCCGGGCGACCTGGTCCCCACAAAAAAATCGCACGGTCGCGGGTCAAGCCGAAGGCATGAAGCCGGAAGGCTGAATCAACCCGCGCGTTCAAACACATCCCCTCCCGGGGACGGGCAAAGGATTTTTCATGAAACCGTTTTGGAAAAAGCATTTGAAATTCGGCGCGCTCTGTGCCGGAATCCTTTTCGGATCCGCCGCGGCCGACGGGGAGCATTCCGGCCTCCCCTCCCTGTCTTACGGCAGCGAAACCCCGGGGAAAGACAGCGCGGACATCCATGACGAGGATCACGACGTGCTGGAAATCGCGCCCGGCACCGCGCACGGGCACAGGCCCGTCACGGCCTCCAACAGCCAGACGATTCGCGACCGCGATCTATCGCTGCGTCCCCTGACCGACCCGGCCGACATCCTGAAAGTCACGCCCGGGCTCTTCGTGGGCCAGCACGCGGGCGGCGGCAAGGCCAACCAGTACTTCATCCGCGGCTTCGACATCGACCACGGCACCGACCTGGCGCTGTGGCTCGACGGGATGCCCATCAACAACGTGAGCCACGGCCACGGCCAGGGCTATGCCGACTTCCACTTCATCATTCCCGAACTGGTGAACCAGGTGGAGGTGAACAAGGGGCCCACCGACATCGCCTACGGCGACTTCGCGACGGCGGGTTCGGTGAGCATGAGCACGCGCGGCCGCTTGAACGAAAACCAGGTGTACTTGTCGGGCGGCATGTGGGGCACGCAACGCGCGCTGGCGATGCTGACGCTGAAGGTCCCCGCCCGCCCGCTGTTGGCGATGGAAGTGTACCACTCCGACGGCCCGTACAAGAATCCCGAGGACATGGACCGCTTCAACCTGTTCCTCAAGGTTCCGGTAATCCAGGCGCGATCCTCGGCGCTTCATCTGACCTTGATGGGGTACGGCGCGGGCTGGAACGGATCGGGACAAATCCCCAGGCGCGCTATCGACAATGGGTGGATCGACCGCTACGGCTCCGGGGACCCGTCCGAAGGCGGCAGCTCGCAGCGGCACAGCGTTTCGCTGAACTACGCCGCGACCCCGAACGACAGGGATGAAATCACGGCGACCGCCTACGTCATCAACTATCGCCTTTCGCTTTTCTCGAACTTCACGTTCTTCGCGGCCGATTCGGTGCGCGGTGACCAGATCAGCCAGCGCGACGACCGCGTCGTGACCGGTTTCCAGGCGACCTACAGCCACGCGCACGAACTCGCGGCGATTCCGGCCGCGGCGCGTTTCGGCATGAGCGCGCGCAACGACCTGATCCATGCCAACCTCGACTACGCGGAGCAGCGCGCGGTCACCGGGCGCATCGTGGACGCCGACGTGCGCGAAGGGAGCCTGGGCGCCTGGTTCATGGAATCCGTCACGCCCTTTCCCTGGCTGTATGCCGAGGCCGGCGTGCGTGCCGACCACTTCGGCTTTAGCACGGTGGACAACCTCCAGGATACGGGCGCGGCTTCGGTGACGGGCGTACGCGACGCCACGATCTTCAGCCCCAAGGTCAACGTGGTGATCACGCCCTTCAAAAAGACGGACATCTACCTCAACTACGGCGAGGGATTTCATTCCAACGACGCCCGCGGCGTGACCGCGCGCACCGACCCGGCACGTCCGCTCACCAAGGCCCGGGGCTACGAGGTGGGAACGCGCACGAACTTGTGGGACCGCTGGGACCTGGCGGCCTCGCTCTGGCAGCTTGACATGGATGGGGAATTCGTGTGGGTGGGCGACGGCGGCTTCACCGAGGAAAACGGGGCCACGCGTCGTCGAGGCCTCGATTTCGAGACGCGCCTGCAAATCCTGCCGTGGCTATGGGCCGACTTCGACATGACCCTGTGCACGGCCGAGTTCACCCGCAACGCCGGCAACGGCACGGCGGTGGCCCTCGCGCCGCGGCGGACGATGGCCGGAGGACTCTCCGCCCGGCATCGGGCCGGATGGTACGGAAGCCTGCGCGCCCACGGCCTCGACACGCGGCCCGCCGACGAGGCGAACGCTTTCCAGGCCGAGGGGTTCACGGTCGTGGACCTGGCCGCCGGATACCGGCGCCAGCAATGGGAGGTCGTCGTGAACGTGGGGAATTTGCTGGACACGGAATGGTATACCGCGCAATTCGAGAACGAATCGCGCGTGCGGCGGCCGGACGGCGCCCTGGAACCGGTCCCGGTCACCGACATGCACGTGGTGCCCGGCCCGCCGGTGAACGTGAAGGGCGGGGTGCGGTTTTATTTCTGACGAACCTCGTTCCCGGATACAGGCCTTGCGCGCCGCAGGGCCTCCCTCAGCCTTCCTCCCTAAGGGTCTTCGCGGCGCGGACCATGTTCTCGAGGGACGGAAGCACCTCTTCCCAGCGGCGGGTTTTCAGGCCGCAATCCGGGTTGACCCAAAGGCGCGCGGGGTCGATCACCGCGCGCGCGCGGCGCAGAAGCGCGGTCATCTCCTCGGCGTCCGGAACCCGGGGCGAATGGATGTCCCATAGCCCGGGACCGACCGCGTTCGGGTAGGCGTACTCCCGGAAGGACTCCAGCAGCTCCATGCCGGACCGCGAGGCCTCCAGCGAGATCACGTCCGCATCCATCGCCGCGATGGACGCCATGACCTCCCCGAAGTCGCAGTAGCACATGTGGGTGTGGATCTGGGTTTCATCGCGAACCCCGGCAGCGGCCAGCTTGAAGGCCTTCACCTCCCAGTCCAAGGTCTCCTTCCACTCGCTTTCATGGAGCGGCAAGGCCTCGCGCAGCGCGGGTTCGTCGATCTGGATGGCCGCGATCCCGGCGTCCTCCAGATCCTTCACCTCGTCGCGCAGGGCCAGGGCGATCTGGTTGGCGGTATCGGAGAGCGGCTGGTCGTCCCGCACGAAGCTCCACTTGAGGATCGTGACCGGGCCCGTGAGCATTCCCTTCACCGGCGACTTGCTGGCCCGGCTGGAAAACACCGTCCAATCGAGGGTCATCGGCGCGGCGCGGAAAACGTCGCCGAAAATGACCGGAGGCTTCACGCAACGGCTGCCATAGCTCTGCACCCAGCCGTGCGCGGTGAAGGCGAAGCCTTCGAGCTTTTCCCCGAAGAACTCCACCATGTCGTTTCGCTCGAACTCCCCGTGCACCAGGAGGTCGATTCCCAGGTCCTCCTGCAGGCGGAGCCCCTTGAGGGTTTCTTCCTCCAGGAATTTCCGGTATTCGGCATCGCTGATTTGGCCTTTCTTATGCAGCGCCCGGGCGCGGCGGACCTCTTCGGTCTGGGGGAAGGAGCCGATGGTCGTGACCGGGTAAGCGGGCAGGCCCAGGCGCCCCTGCTGCGCGACCGCGCGTCTCGCGAAGGGCGATGTCCTCTCCAGGTCCTCGGCGCGAATGGCCGCCATGCGTTTCCGGACGGCGGGGACCTTCACTCCCTCGTGGTTTCGGCGCTCGGCGATGGCGTTCCGGTTCGCGACGTAGGCCGGATCCTCCTCGGGCTTTTCCAATCCCGAAAGCCGGGCCAGCGTCTGGATCTCCCCCAGCTTTTCTTCCGCGAACGACAGCCAGTTCTTGAGGCCCACGGCGGCGGCCGCGCCGCCTTCCTGGGACAGGGCGCCCCCGGCGCCTTCTCCGGACGACAGGGCGTCCTCCCTCTCCAGCGACACGGGCACGTGCATCAGGGAAGAGGCGGAGGACAGGATCAGCCTGGCCTCGCCCACCGACGCTTTGGCCTTTTCGATCCGGGCGAGGGAGCGGGCGAAATCGTTCTTCCAGATATTGCGGCCTTCCACGACGCCCAGGGAAAGCGTTTTCTGCTTCGGCAGTCCGGCCAACACCGCGTCCAGCTCATCGCCCGCGCGGAAGAGGTCCAGATGAAATCCCTGCGCCGGCAGTTCGAGCGCCGTCTTCAGGTTGTCGCCGTAGCGGCCGAAGTAGGAGGCCACCAGAATGGACAAGCCCGGCGCGGCCTTCGACAAGGTTTCGTAGGTCTCGGCGATCGCCCGGCGCTTTTCGGCGCTGATTTCGGTGGCCAGGATCGGTTCGTCCATCTGGACCCATTCCGCGCCGAGACGCCGCAGCTCCTGCAGAAGGGTGACGTAGACCGGCACCAGCCGTTCGAGCAAGGCGAGGGTGTCGAAAGGCCGGCCCGCGGGCTTCGCGAGGGACAGGAAGGTAACGGGCCCGATGAGCACGGGCTTGGTCAGGATCCCCAGGCTCTTCGCTTCCTGGAATTCATCGAAGGGCTTGGTCGAGGCGAGCTGGAAATCCTGATCCTCCTTCAGTTGCGGAACGAGATAGTGATAATTGGTATCCCACCACTTGGTCATTTCCAGCGCCTGGACGGGAGTTCCGTTCGGGAGTTTTCCCCCGCGCGCCATGGCGAAATATTCGTCCAGGTTCGGCCTCCGGCTTTTGTCCAGATAGCGCTCGGGAGCGCAGCCCAAAAGGACCGTGTGATCAAGCACCTGGTCGTAGAGGCTGAAATCGTTGGAGGGAATCAGTTCGATGCCCGCCGCTTTTTGCAGCGCCCAGTTCTCCGCGCGCAGCTTGTGGGCGGTCAGGAGCAGGTCGGTGCGGGTGGTGTTTCCGCTCCAATAACCTTCGATCGCTTTTTTCAGTTCGCGGTTCGGGCCGATGCGCGGAAAGCCCAGGGTTTGGGTTTTAACAGGGGACAAGGGGACTCCTTGGAAATAGGGGAACGGTTTCCATGAGCCGATAATAGCAGTGCCGTTTCATGAATAAAAATGGTTTTTTCTCATTAAACAATGAATTAGATTCATGGATAACCATGACCTCCCTGGAACGTATCCACCTGGAAATCATGCGTGCCGTCGACAAGGAGGGCACGATGACGGCCGCCGCCCGCGCGCTCCACCTGACCCAATCGGCCCTGAGCCACAGCATGCGGAAGCTCGAGGATCAGCTCGGGGTGAAGCTCTGGCTGCGCGAAGGGCGCGCCCTGCGGCCCACCCAGGCGGGAGAACATTTGTTGGCCGCCGCCCGGCGCCTGCTCCCGCAGTTGATCCGCACCGAGGAATTCCTGGGCCAGTTCGCGCAGGGCAAGCGCGGCACGCTCCGGGTGGGAATGGAATGCCACCCTTGCTACCAGTGGCTCCAGAAAATCTCGGCGCCCTACCTTCGCGCGTGGCCGCTGGTCGACCTGGACATCAAGCAGGAGTTCCAGTTCGGGGGCATCGGGGCATTGCTCGCCTACGAGATCGATCTGCTCGTGACGCCGGATCCCTTGAGCAAACCGGGACTCTACTTCGAGCCCGTGTTCGATTACGAACAAGTGCTGGTCGTCGGGCCCGAGCATCCGCTGCGCGGCGAGACCCACGTCCTCCCGCGCCAGCTGGGGGACGAAGTCCTGTTCACCTATCCCGTGCCGCAGGATCGTCTCGACGTCTATACCCGCTTCCTCGCCCCGGCCGGCATGACCGTCCGGCGGCAGAAACAAATCGAAACGACGGACATGATGCTCCAGATGGTGGCCTGCGGGCGCGGCGTGGCGGCCCTGCCGCGCTGGCTCGTCGAGGAGTATTCCTCCAAATACCCGGTCCATCCCATCCGGCTCGGGGCGAAGGGGGTGGACAAGCAAATCTTCCTGGGAATCCGGAAGGCAGATCTCGAGGTAGACTACGTCCGCGCCTTCATCGAACGGGCGCGGCAATATCGCGAGAAAGGTTAAGCGCGGAGTGAAGCTGTATTTCTAAAAGGAGATGATGTTGTTGGTTGTTGGTTGTTGGCCGGGAATCCAGATGCCGCATCCACGTGCGCTCTAACAACCAACAACCAACAACAAACAACCTTCCCTACAGCGCCAACCTTCTGGCCAGCGCCAACAGATCGCGGTCGAGATCCTTCTTCTTCCCCACCGCGTCGGCGAAGGGCACGAGCACGAGGCGCCCGCCCGCCTCGCCGGCCATCTGGCCGGTCTCCCCGGCGATCGCGGAGCGCACGGCGAAGGCGCCCAGGCGCGTGGACAACAGGCGGTCGCGGGCGGTAGGCGATCCCCCGCGCTGCATGTGCCCCAGCACCGACACCCGGTAGTCGTTGCCCGTCAGCTTGTGCAGCTCCTCCGCCACCGCCGCCGCGCCGCCCGGATACGCGCCCTCGGCGACCACCAGGATGCTGCTGGTCTTGCCCGCCCGCTTGCCCTTCTGCAGGCGCTCCGAGATCGCGGCGATGTCCACCGGGTCCTCGGGGACGAGCACCTCCTCGGCGCCGCCGCACAGCGCCGCCTGCAGCGCGATGAACCCCGCGTGGCGTCCCATCACCTCCACCAGGAAATGGCGCTCATGCGCCTCGGCGGTGTCGCGGATCTTGTCGATCGCGTCCAGCGCCGTGGTCACCGCGGTATCGTAGCCGATGGTTTCGTCGGTGCCGTACAAATCATTGTCGATCGTTCCCGGAAGGCCCAGGACCTGGCCCTTCCACTCCTCGGCCAGGCGCATGCATCCGGTCAGCGTGCCGTTCCCGCCGATGGCGATCAGCGCGTCCACCGCGTTGGCCCTCAGGGTTTCCGCGGCCTTCTTCACGCCCTCGGGCGTGGCGAACTCGGGGCAGCGCGAGGTGCGCAAAAAGGTGCCGCCCCGCTGCAGGATGTTCGAAACGTCCCGCGGACCGAGATGGAGGAGATGCTCCTCCAGCAGCCCGTAATAACCGCGCTGAACCCCCAGCACCACATGGCCCAACGAACTGGCCTCGCGCACCACGCCGCGCAGCGCGGCGTTCATGCCCGGAGCGTCTCCCCCGCTCGTCAAAACCGCGAATCGCATGTGTCCCATGGCTCCCCCTCTCTCTGGAAATACATCTAGCATTAAAAGAGCCTTCAAAAAATCCAAATTTCCGCCGAATTCCCACCTCCCGCGCGCGGAACGTTCCCGAAATACCCCTTGACAACGGATTAGAATCATTCTAAACTAATCTCATGGCCGCACTTCTCACCAAGCATCGCGAGACCGTCCTCACCGTGGTCCAGACCAGCAAGGATCATCCCACGGCCCGGCAGGTTTTCGAGCGTTCCCTGAAACGGGATCCGCGCCTGAGCATGGCCACGGTTTACAATTCGCTTAACTTCCTCACCGAGGGCGGCTACGTGCGCCGCCTCGATTCGGGTGAGGACGGCACCCGCTACGACGGCATCCTGGCCCAGCACGACCACCTGATCTGCCGCCAGTGCGGCCACATCGAGGACGTGGATCTGCTGCCCGCGGAGCGCGCGCGCTTCTCCACGCTGTCGCACTTTCATGTCGAGGAAGTTTCCCTGCGCCTCACCGGGCTGTGCGCGAAATGCCGCCGGAGCGCCGGCTGACGCGCGCTTTTTTTTGCCCTTAAACTAGAACTATTCTAATTCAAAAGGAGATCTCATGAAAACCTCACCTCTCATCCTCGACATCGGCATCTCCGCGCGGGATCGCGCCGTCCTCGCCGAAAATCTCTCGCGCGTGCTGGCCGACACCTACTCTCTCTATCTGAAGACGCATTCCTTCCACTGGAACGTCACCGGGCCCATGTTCCAGACGCTGCACCTCATGTTCGAGGCGCAGTATAACGAACTCGCGCTCGCCGTCGACCTGGTGGCCGAGCGCATCCGCGCCCTGGGGCATCACGCTCCGGGCACCTATTCGGAATACGCGAAGCTTTCGTCCATTCCCGAGACCGCGGGCGCGCCCAAAGCCAACGAGATGATCGAACTCCTGCTGAAAGGCAACGAGGCCGTCGCGCGCACCGCGCGCAAGGCCTTTTCGGTCGCCGACAAGGCGAACGACCAGCCCACGGCCGACCTGCTCACGCAGCGCATGGACGTGCACGAGAAGGCGGCGTGGATGCTGCGCTCTCTGCTCGATTAAAAAAACGATAAAACAACCCCAACGAAAGGACAATTGAAATGAGCTTCATCGTCACCAAACCCGCCCCGGTCTTCAAGGCCAAGGCCGTGCTTCCGAACGGAACCTTCGGCGAGATCGACCTCGCGTCGTTCCGCGGCAAGCACGTGTTCCTTTACTTCTACCCGCTCGCGTTCACCTTCGTGTGCCCGACCGAGATCCTCGCCTTCGACAAGCGGATCGCGGACTTCAAGGCGAAGGGCGTCGAGGTCATCGGCGTCTCGGTGGATTCGGTTCACACCCTCGCCGCGTGGCGCAACACGCCCGTGAAGGAAGGCGGCATCGGCGCGATCAACCACCCGGTGGTGGCCGACCTCAACAAGCAGATCGCGCGCGATTACGGCATCCTGTTCGAGGAGGAGGTCGCCCTTCGCGGCCAGTTCCTGATCGACAAGGAGGGCGTCGTGCGCCATGCACTGGTGAACGACCTCCCGCTCGGCCGCAGCGTGGACGAGGCGCTGCGCACGATCGACGCGCTGCAGTTCTTCGAGGAGAACGGCGAGGTCTGCCCGGCCAACTGGCACAAGGGCGACGAGGCCATCCGGGAAACCCGCGAGTCGGTGGGCGCTTACCTCGCAAAAACCGCCTCGTAGACGGACGTCCCGTTCGCAAAAAAAGCCCCGGAGCGATCCGGGGCTTTTTCTAGGGGCATCCCCGAGGGGACCTCTCTCCCGCCAAAATCAGGGAAGCGTGATCAGCTTTTCGCCTTCAACGCGTTTTCCCTTGAGCCGCAACAAGTAGGTTCCCGCGCGCAGCGCCCCCGCGTTCCAGCGGAGCAGGCCGGCCTCCGCCGTCAGCATCCAGGACCCCACGCGCTTTCCCTTCAGATCGACGAGGCTGAGTTCCACGCGCTCTCCGGCCGCCAGGCCGGGAACGCGCAGGCGCAGCATGCCGTCGGCGGCGCGCTCGATGCGCCACGAGGCCGCGTTCCGGGCGCCTCCCAGGATCGAATTGGGATTCCCGGTGGATGGCGGCGACGAGGGGCCCAGATAATCGGGGATGCTTCCGGCATACGGCACGCCGGTATCGGCGTAGGCCCCCTTGATGGAATCGCGTTCCAGGGCCAGGAGGCTGGCGTTGGCGTCCACGAAGCCATAATGGGGACCCAGATAATATTCCTTCACTTCGGAGAACGGTGCGGTCGAGCCCGCCCAGACCAGGGCCATGCCCGTGTCCTGGGCCGCGGTGAACACCGCGGAAGAACGCTTGACCCTTCCGAGCAATTGCCCGTTGCCTTGATAGCCGGCCCATTCGACCGTGTCGCGCCACGGATTGGCGGACTTTCCATGAAACTCGAGCGACCCGCAGGTGATGCTGAGCCCGCCCGTGCAGGCGACCGAAAGGTCGTATGCCTTCTGGCTGTTGCGCACGGTGGCGAGAACGCTCAGGCTGGGAAAGCCGGGAAGGTCGGCGTGCGAAGTGCTCGTCACGGTCCCCAGCACCGGGTGCCCTTGCCGGGCGGCGAACATGTCGAATCCGACCTGGGTGAAGTTCCGGTTCTTGAGGGTCGAGATGGAAACGGGCTTGTCCAGGAAAGCCTCGTCGAAGGCCGCGTTCAGGCTCGCGTCGGAGTTGACATAGTCGGGGCCGGCCGACACCAGCACGAGATGGCGAACGACGCCCTGGTCGGGTGAATACAAGGTTTTGACCACCTGCATGTTCGCCAGGAACTTGTTCTTGCTGGCGGTCGTGTTCGCGACCCCCCCGCCCCCCGAGAATTGGATGTTGTTCACAAAGTCCTGTACGTACGAGCCCTGCACCGACTTGAGGTAATCCAGCGCCAGCTTGTAGGAAGTCTCCGACTGCGCGCCCACGCTGAAACTGCGCAGGGAGTTCCGCGAATCGTCGTGCAAAAGCCCGACCCGGTTGCCGGGAAGCCCGAGCAGGCCGTAGAGCGTCAGCAGGGAGGAAGCCTGGCTTTGCGCCTCGCTCACGTAGGAGGAGTTGAACTTCCATTCCCCGGGATTGTGCCACTTCCAATAGAACACGACCTCGATGCGCAGGCCGAAGTCGCGCAGCAGGGAATCGTCCACGGCGCCGTAAAAGTTCAGGTAGTTGCCCGCGAAGGAGCCCGTGGGGAAGGAGGTCTTCACCTGCACCTGGCGCAGGGGATTGACGGGCAGGATGCGCAGGGCGGAGGCCCCCGCGGCCGTGGCGGCGGTGAGGCTGGAGCGGGCCAGGAAAAGGGTGCGGGGCAGCGTCATCTCGCGCTTCAGCCCGTTCTCGACGAAGCCCACCGTGGAAACGCCTCCACCCGGTTCGATGGTCGTCGTAACGGTGGTAACGCTCGTGAACAAGGGAATGAGGGCCGCCTGCAGCCGCATTTCGAATCCGTCCGTGCCGATTTTCGGCGGAAGCTGGTAGCGCAGGCGGAAGTGCCGCGACTGATTGAGCGCCACGGGATAGACGCGGACGCGGTAGGTGTTCGTTCCCGTGCGCTCCAGGATCAGGGGATCGATGGGCCGGGGCGGCGGCACCGAATCCCGGTCGACGAGGTCCTCGTAGGTGCTGTCCGCCTTGTACCTGTCCAGGAGCTTCGCCTGCAAAATGCGATTCCCGTCCCACAACAGGGCGCCGGTGATGACGGCGCCGGCGGGCAAGGTGAACGTCCCTAGGATCTCGATGGTCGCGGGGTCGTTTTGCGCCCGGACGGTGCCGGAGACGCTGATGTCCACGTCCTCCTCGACGTCGAGGTACCCCGGAAACGCCTTGACGCGCAGGGTTCCATTCAAGAGGGAAGCGTTGCCGACGTCCTTGGTCGCGTTCGTGGTCTTCGTGGTTTGCCAGGTGACTTGGGCGAGGGCCGGAGAGGCGCACAAGGCGAGGATCCCGGCCAGGGCGGCCCGGAGCATCATGGAAGGAAGGACGAGGTGTTTCATGGAGTTTCTCCTGGTCTCAATGTAGGCAGGCGCAGGGTTTCCGGAGAAGGATCTTTCGGGGAAATGTGATGAAAATGAATTTTCCGCTCCCTGAAAGAGAGCATCCCCGGTTTCCACGGAGAGCGGCCCGGAGGCGGGATAACGCGGGGCGTCAGCGCCGCAGCGTCTTCCAGAACTCCTCGAAAAGGGCGTACTTCGCCTCCTCGGCGGAGGGGTACATGCCCTTGAAGAACTTGTTCTCGATGCGGCAGCTCCACAGGCCGTTCTGGAACTTGACGGGGAACACGCCCATGTTGACGCCGCCCACCTGGGTCACCCAGTTCTCCCGCGCGGAAAGGTACCAGTGGCCGGCCAGCCAGTTGTCCCGCGCATTGCTCTTGCGGCGCACTTCTTTCTCGATGCGGGCCGGGCTGACCGTGTCTCCGGTCATTTTGCCCGCGCAGTCCATGCAGACGCCCAGGGTCTCGTCGAAATTGTCATGCTCCATCACGTGGATGAAGCGGATCCTGGCGGACCCGCACATTTCGCAGAGGATTTCCGGAGGGGCGCCCTGCTTGTCACGGAGGTCGGCGACCTCCATGCACCGCCAGTCTTCGCGGGGCACTTCGGAATTGTTCCACAGGCCGCTCGTCATCGGGCGGCCGGATCCGGGAACTTCACTTGACCTTGAAATCCGCCTCGACCGTGGCGCTGAAGGTCAGCATGCCGGCGTGAACGGGCATCGAGTTTCCGCCGTCCTTGGCCATGCGGAACATCTGGGCCTCGACCGCGACCGGGGCCGGGCCGGAGGTGCCGGCCATGCGCACGGCGGCGACCTCGTCGCACGCCAGCCCCAGGGCCTCGCAGATTTTCGCGGCGTTGTCGCGCGCGTTGCGCGTCGCGTGCAGAAGCGCTTCCCGGCGCAGGAGGTCGGCCTTGGAGTGGAAGAACTCCAAGTTGCCGAGGGTGGTGACCTTCGCCTTGATCAGGTCGCCCAGCAGGGAGTCGACCTTCGAGACGTCACGGATCGTGATCTCCAGGCTCTGGGTCGCGTTATAGCCGCGGAACTTGCGCTTGCCCTCGACCCACTCGTACTCCGGGTTCACGGCCAGACGGGTGGTCTTGAGGTCCGCCTGGTCGCGGATCAGCCGGCGCGCGGCGGCCACGATGGTGGCCATGGCGCGGCGCGTCTCCATCGCCGCGTCGACCGGGGAGCCGTCGTTGTTGACCGCTTCGACGGTCACCTTCGCCATGTCGGGCGCGACCTGCATCTCGCCCGTTCCCAGGGCGGTCACGCGCCGCTCGGGGGCGGGGGGCTGCGCGAAGGCCGCGGAAACAAGGAAAAACGCGGAAAGGGCCAAGGTTGCAAACTTCATGAGAGCCTCCGTTCAGGTGCGTTGAAAAAACGAAACTTTAAACGTCCAGGTCGCCCACGAGGTGGGCGTTTTCCTCGATGAACTTGCGGCGGGGCTCGACCTCCTCGCCCATCAGCATCGTGAAGATCTGGTCGGCCTCGACCACGTCCTCCATGCTCACGCGCTTCAGGATGCGCGTGCCGGGATTCATGGTGGTGACCGCCAGCTGTTCCGGGTTCATTTCGCCGAGACCCTTATAGCGCTGCATGTACAGGCCCTTGCGGTCGCCGAGCGTCGCCAGGATCTCGTCCTTCTCGGCCTCGTCGAACGCATAGCGCTCGGTCTTGCCCGACTTGATCTTGTACAGGGGCGGCTGCGCCAGGTACAGGATGCCGTTGTCGATCAGGGGCTTCATGTAGCGGCAGAAGAAGGTGAGCAGCAGCGTCTGGATATGCGAGCCGTCGACATCGGCGTCGGTCATGATGATGATCTTGTGGTAGCGCAGCTTGTCGAACTTGAAGCCGCCGCCGTTCTCGGGATCGTTCTCGCCGAGGCCGCAGCCGATGGCCTGCGTCATGGTCGCGATCTCCTCGTTGGCGAGGATCTTGTCCATGCGCGCCTTCTCCACGTTGAGGATCTTGCCCTTGAGGGGCAAAATCGCCTGGAACGCGCGGTCGCGCCCCTGCTTCGCGCTGCCGCCCGCGGAGTCGCCCTCCACCAGGTACAGTTCGCATTCCGCGGGAATCCGGGAGGAGCAGTCGGCGAGCTTGCCGGGCAGGCCCCCGCCCTCGAGCACGCTCTTGCGGCGCGCCATCTGACGGGCCTTGCGCGCGGCCTCGCGCGCGATGGCGGCGTTGTAGACCTTGTCGACGATCTTCCGCGCGGTCGCGGGGTTTTCCTCGAGGAAGGTGGTCAGCAGCTCGAACGTGGCCGTCTCCACGATCCCCTTCACCTCGCCGTTGCCCAGCTTGTGCTTCGTCTGGCCCTCGAACTGGGGCTCGTGCAGCTTCACCGAGATCACCGCCACCAGGCCCTCGCGCATGTCCTCGCCGCTGAGCTCGACGTCGTTCTTCTTGTTCTTGCCGAGGACTTCCTTGGCCTTGTTGTTGATCGCGCGGGTGAGCGCCGACTTGAAGCCCACCACGTGCGTGCCGCCGTCGACCGTGTTCACGTTGTTCACGAAGGAGAACATGCTTTCGGTATAGCCCTCGTTGTAGCGGAAGGCGATCTCGAGGGGCAGGCCCTGCGTCTCGCGCTCGAAGTGCACGGGCTTCTCGAAGAGGGGCTTCTTGTTGTGGTCCATGTATTCCACGAAGGCCGCGATGCCGCCGGGGAAGTGGAACTCGTGGAAGCGCTCCTCGCCGAGCTCGTCGACCCGCTCGTCGCGGATGGTCACGGTCAGGCCCTTGTTGAGGAACGCCAGCTCGCGCAGGCGCGCGCTCAGCGTGTCGAAGTTGTACTCCGACTCGGTGAAGATCTCGGTGTCGGGCAGGAACTGGATGACCGTGCCCCGCTTGTCGGTCTCGCCCTTGAAGACGCCGGGGGCGACGGGGGCGCCGCGCTCAAAGGCCTGGAAGAACTCCTTGCCGTCGCGGTAGACGGTGACCTCGAGGCGCGAGGACAGGGCGTTCACGCAGGAAACACCCACGCCGTGGAGGCCGGCGGAAACCTTGTAGCCGCCCTCGCCGAACTTGCCGCCGGCGTGCAGCACGGTCATGACCAGCTCCACGGTGCCGATGCCCTGGGTGGGGTGGATGTCGGTGGGGATGCCGCGGCCGTTGTCGGTGACCCGGACGGCGTTTTCCTTGGTGATGACGACGTCGACGCGCGAGCAGTAGCCCGCGAGCGCTTCGTCGACGGAGTTGTCGACCACCTCGTAGACGAGATGATGCAGGCCGCGGCCGTCGGTGGAGCCGATGTACATGGCGGGCCGCTTGCGCACCGCCTCCAGGCCCTCAAGGACCTTGATGTCGCTGGCTCCGTAGCCCTTTTGTCCGTCTTCGACCACGATGTTGTCCGCCATTTGATCTGTCCTTCGTTGGGGTGGACGCCGTCCACCCTTACACTCTTCGATGTCTTCACTTCGTGCGGGCGCGATTCAATCGCGCCCTTGCGTACCCTGATGTCTATCCGCCGTGTCCGCGAGGGCGGACAGCCCCCCGCCTTCGCGGGGGCAGGCTGTCCGCCCCTACGGGTGCGTTGCGTTACCGCAATCGCACCTCGCGGACGATCTCCGCGCCCAGGATCCCGTTCGCCTTCTGCCGTATGGCCTCGCGCTGGTAGTGCAGCTCGTTGCGCCACACCGCCTGGTCGACCTTGATGCCGAGGACGAAATCCTTCAGCGACTCCAGCTTCGCGATCTGGGCCGCCTTGGCGCCCAGTATCTTTTCCCAGTTCTCCCGCAGCCGGTTCTCGTGCAGCAGGAACCCGAGCCCCTGGGCCCGCAGCGTTTCCTGCAGCGCGCCGCCTATCGGCACGGGGGCGTTGCTCATGGCCATGTCCGCCTCCCTTTCAGCTCGCCTTGCCGCGTTCCATGTTCACCACGCTCTCCACCGCGAAGGGGATGTCCTCGCGCCTGGGCGTCGCGATGAACGCCTGCCCGCGCCCCGCGATGAGGGCCCCGAAGCGCTCGCGGCGTCCGGGATCCAGTTCGGCGAACACGTCGTCCAGGATCAGGATCGGAGGCAGTCCGGAAGTCTCTTCGAGGAGCCTGGCGGCGGCCAGTTTCAAGGCCAGGGCCACGGATCTTTTTTGCCCTTGCGAAGCGAAATCCCGAACCGTTTTTCCATCGAGAAAAGTTAGCAAATCATCCCGGTGGGGGCCGACCGAAGTGAGCCCGGTCTCGCGGTCCTGGGAGCGCTTTTCGCGCAGCCGGGTGAGAAGACTTTCGCGCAATAAAACCAGGTCTCCGGACGCTTCCGGGGCCCCCGTCACGCGCATGTCCAGGACCTCCCCCTTCTGCCCTTCGGGGGAGCCGATTTCCCGGTAAAAATCCGAGGCTTTCGGGGCCAGTTTCGAGACCCATTCCAGGCGCCTCCGGATGATGTCCGCCCCCGCCTCGGCCAAGGTGGCCTCATAGGCGTCCAGGAGGGCCTCCTCCTCCGCCCTGAGATTCCAGCGGAGCACCGCGTTTCGCTGCTTCAGGGCGCCCCGATAGCGCCTCAGAACGTCCAGGGTAGCCGGGTCGTGCTGGCATAGCAGGACGTCCAGGAACCGGCGCCGCTCCTGCGGCCCGCCCCGCAGCAGGTCGAGATCCTCGGGGGTGAAGGCCACCAGCAGAAAGTGCCCCAGCAAGTCCCCCAGGCGGCGGCTTTCCAGCCCTTCCACCTTCACCCGCGAGCCGCCCTCCCGGTATTCCACCGATTGCACGTGGGCCCGCTCGCCCGAATGCCCCTCGCCCCGTATCACGAAGGAATCCTCCCCCCACGCGATCAGATCCTTGTCCTTGCGCGTGCGGGCCGAGTGCGCCAGGGCCAGAAAATGAAGGCTCTCCAGCAGGTTGGATTTCCCGTGTCCGTTGGGCCCGGCGATCAGGTTCAAACCCGGCGCGGGACGTATCTCGAGGCCGTGCAGGTTGCGGAAATGATGCAGCGTCAGGCGGTCGATGTGCACGGGGGGAAAACTACTTCGCGGAGACGGCTTTGTCGTTGCGGGTTGGTCACCCGGACCCAATCCTCTCCCTGTCGTTGTCGCTGGCGTCACGCGCCGCGAGGGGGGATGCGGAATTTCCTGAACGCAGAAGAAGCAGAGAAAGACAGGGATGAACGAAGTACGACGGAGCGAGGGCAAGCGAGAGCAGGAGGAACGAGGGAGCCATACAGGCGGTACGGCGACCGAGGCCGACGCACTATCGCGCCGCCCGCAGCCCGTCGCAAACGAGATTGGATCCCTCCGTTAAATCCCGGCGCCGGCGATTAAGTTTCCTCCCATGGCTGATACAACCCCTCCCAATCCCGCCAATCCCCTCGCCGGTCCCCATGTCTGGAACCTCATCTCCGAGAACTACACCAACGGCCTCCTGCCTTTCTTCGAGCACTTTTCGCGTGAAGCCCTCCGCCTGGCCGAACTTCCGCCCTCGCCCCTGCTGGCCGACGTCGCCTGCGGCCCGGGGACGCTGTCGCTGATGGCGGCCCTGGAAGGCGCCCGGGTGAAGGCGCTGGACGTTTCGCCGGAGATGCTGGAACAATTCCGGCGCCGCGTCGCGGAATCGCCCCTCATCCCCCCGGACCGGGTCGAGATCCTCGAGGGCGACGGGCAGAACCTGCCCTGGAAGGACGAAACCTTCGACGGGGCCTTCTCGATGTTCGGCCTGATCTTTTTCCCCGACCGCGCCGCCGGCTTCAAGGAACTGAAGCGCGTGCTCAAGCCCGGGCGCCGCGCCGTGGTGTCCAGCTGGGCGCCCCGCACCGGGCCGTTCGCGCTCGTGCTCGAAAGCATCGCGGAGCTGCTCCCCGGGTATCCCTTCGGCAAGGGCAAGGCGCCCTTGGGCGACCCCGACGAGATGGCCGGGGAAATGCGCGCCGCGGGATTCCGGGACGTCGCCGTGCACCGCGTCGAACACTCCGAGCGCTTCGCCTCCCTGGACGCGTTCTGGAAGCGCACGCAAAGCACCGCGGCGCCCTTGGCGCTGCTGCGCGAAAAGCTCGGGCGCGAGGAATGGGAACGCGTCTCCCGGGGCGTGCATGATCGTCTGCGCGACGCCGTCGGCGAGGGGCCGCTGGAATCGCCGGGGCTGGCGAACCTCGGGGTCGGGGTGAAACCTTCCGCCACGTAAGACAAGGAAGGGTTATGAAGCCCGCCTCGAGGCGAGGCTTCATCAATAAAAAACGCCGCCCGAATGGGCGGCGTTTTTTATTTGTAGGGGGGACGCATGCGTCCCCCCTACATCGTCAAACCAACGTCAGGCCGTTGGCTTGACGATCCACCCCGCGACCGCGCCCGCGATGGCGGTTTCGACGACGAAGGAAACGAACCACGCCCAGGCCAGGTTCATGGGAATCGGCATCATCGCGTAGGTTCCGAAACCCCAGGCGAAGCCGCCGCCGATGCCGTACAACAGGCCGTACTTCACGCCGGCGCTCACCGAGGTTCCCCGCACGTGAAAGGCGTAAATGGCCGTGAAGGTCAGCGCGGTGACCGCGGTGATCAGGTACATCAGGCCCATGTTCATCTCGCCCTCGGGCCGCCACAGAGACGCGGTGGCCTGGTAGGTGCCCATCAGGAGCACGGCGTGGACGATGAAATCCAGAACGGCGTAGGTAATGAAGACGGCCAGCGAACCCAGCAGATATTTTTTCATGGCGGCTTTCCTTTTGCGATGACCCGCCCGGCAGGGGGCGGGAGGTGGCTCTCCCCCACGGGAGGGAATATAGAGCCGGACGTGCGCGCCATGGTGCCGATATGCGAGTATCCGGATTGCAATCGAAATCACGTTTTCAATAAAATTCCGGGTCGGCGACGAAAACACGCCGAAATCGGGCAATAAAAAACCGG
The DNA here is from genome assembly GCA_021155885.1 of Fibrobacteria bacterium. GTDB lineage: Bacteria > Fibrobacterota > Fibrobacteria > UBA11236 > UBA11236 > UBA11236. The sequence goes on from JAJNBB010000004.1 coordinate 29,539, forward strand.
CCCGTTTCCGGAGCCGGTTTTTCAAGGGAAAGGACGCCCCGTTAGGCGGGGTTGTCGCGCTTGCCGCTGTTGTCGTATTCGATGGCGATCGTGCCCACCGGGCAGCCTTCGGCCGACTCGAGAATCTGGTCGTCGAGGGAAAGGTCGGCGCCTGCCTTCACCACCATTTTTTCGGGCACTTCGAACACCTCGGGGCAGGTCGCCTCGCAGGCGCCGCACATCGTGCATTCGTTTTCGGATTCATCCAGCCAGACTCGGGTAACGGTTGCCATCTCAAACTCCTGATTCTCCGCTCCGGGGGTGGGTTTCGGACCGGACAGACTTCGTGACTCCCCGTCTCGCTGTTTGAGACCGGTTCGCCGCGTTTTGGGGCAAAAGGTACTTGAAAAAACGGGGGCGGGCAAGCAGGGAAATGTATGGTTTCGTCCGCGAAACCGGCGTTCAAGGCACGAAAAGTTGCCGCGAAATGCTTGTTAAATTTGAGGCATGAAGCTTTCCGTGGGAATATTGGGGGCCACCGGTCTCACCGGGGTCGAGTTGCTGCGTTTGCTGGTCCGGCACCCGGGCGTTGAAATCGCCTGGGTCAGCTCGGAGTCCCAGACGGGGGTGCCCTACGCCAAGGTCTATCCTTCCCTGGCCAACCGCCTGCCCGAGGCCGTCTCGACGTTGATTTCGATGCAGGCGGCCCAGCAGACCGCCCCCGATGCCGTATTTTCCTGCCTGCCGCACGCGGCCTCCGCCGGGGCCATCGAGCCGTTCCTGAAGAACGGCAAGACACGGGTCATCGACCTCTCCGCCGACTACCGGTTGGCCGACCGCGCGGTATACGAAAAAACCTATGCGCACGCGCACCCGCATCCCGAGCGGCTGGCAGGCGCGGTGTACGGGCTTTCGGAAATTCATCGGCAGCGCATCACCGGCGCGACGCTGGTGGCCAATCCGGGCTGCTACCCGACCTCCATCCTGCTGCCGCTGATTCCGCTGCTGCGGGAGGGGATCGTGCTGCCGCAAAACCTGATCGCCGATTCGAAGTCGGGCGTTTCGGGGGCCGGCCGCAAGGCCACGGACGGGACCCACTTCGTGTTCGTCAACGAGAATTTCTCCGCCTATAAGGTGGCGGGCGAACACCGGCATCTTCCCGAGATCGCGGAACAGCTTTCGGGCGCGAACGGAGGCGCCGTCGCGCCGTTGTTCACCCCGCACCTGGTGCCGATGGAGCGCGGCATCCTGTCGACGATCTACGCCGATCTCGCGCCCGGCAAGACCGCCGCCGACGTGGAAGCGGCGTGGAACAAGGCCTACGCCAATATGCCCTTCGCCCGGCCCGTGAAGGACCTTCCGCAAACCGCCGACGTGACGCGCTCCAACGAGTGCCGCTTCGCGGTGCGCCAGGTTCCGGGATCCTCCAAGGTCATCCTCGTGTCCGTACTGGACAACATGGTGAAGGGGGCCTCGGGACAGGCGCTGCAGAACTTCAACATCATGTTCGGGCTGGAAGAGACGCTGGGACTGCTTTAAAAGTTGGTGGTTGTTGGGTGTTAGTTGTTGGAAAACCCCAGACGATCAGGCTTTACTGCGCTTAGTCCGCGTTTTCTTCCAACAACCAACAACTAACAACGACAAAGCGCCGCCCGCGAAGTAATTTTTTCCCCATGAACCCCACTATCGTCAAAATCGGCGGCTCCCTGATGGAGAGCCACGAGGCCTTGCGCCGGCTGACCCGGGCGCTCGCGGAACTGTGGAGCGGCGGGTTGCCTCTGGTGCTCGCTCACGGCGGCGGCAAGGACATCAACCGCAACCTGCAATGGCTGGGCGAGGAGCCCCGCTTCGTCGACGGCCTGCGCGTGACGTCGGAGGCCGCGATGGAAATCGTGGAGATGACGCTGAGCGGCGCGGTGAACAAGCGGCTGGTGTCGCTGCTGCAGTCGGCGGGCGCGCGCGCCTGCGGCCTCAGCGGCGTGGACGGTTCCACCTTGGTCTGCAGGCCCCTCGACCCGGCGCTGGGCCGCGTCGGCACCATCGCGCAGGCCCGGCCCGCGCTGGTCGAATCCTTGCTCACCGCGCGCTTCCTGCCGGTGCTGTCCCCGGTTTCGGCGGACAGCGCGGGTGCGCATTACAACGTGAACGCCGACGACGCCGCGGCCGCGCTGGCGATGGGGATGAAGGCCGGGAAACTGGTGTTCGTGTCCGACGTGCCGGGCGTGATGGACGCCCCTCCGGACAAGGGGGGCAAAATCGTGCCGCGCCTGAACCGGGCCTCGGCCGAGGAACTGATCGCGGCGGGCGTGATCGCCGGGGGCATGATCCCGAAGGTGCGCTCTTGCCTCGCCGCGGTGGAAGCCGGCGTCGGCGAGGTTCACATCTGCGGGTTCACCGAGGCGCAGGCGCTTGAGGACCAGATCACCGGGGCGAAGAACTCCGGAACGATCGTGGGTGTTTGACCCGGAATCGTATTCCTAGGGGCGGGGTGATTCGACCGACGACCCGCTATAACCGCACCGACTTCAGCGTAAACGTCCCCTTGTCCGTCCGCACCGTGAACACGCGCACCGCGCCTTTTCCTGACGTCGCGTCCAGATCCGACAACGCATAGCTCTTCGCGCCGCGGCCCGCCCGCGCGTGCACCACCCGGCCGGACAAATCCTGCACCCGGATCATGTGCGGGCCGTCGTCGCGAATCTTCAGGAATTCCCCGGACAGTTGGAGGGGGTTCCAGCGAGCGAGCGGAGCCTCCCGCAGTCCCGTGGTCCAGTTGGCCTTGGCCAGGCCCGTGTGCGACATGGTGCGGTCGGGGGAGCGCACCTGCCCGTCGACGATCACCGAGGTGTCGCGAATCGTCACCAGCGAGTAGTTGTTCCCGTTGGCCGTGCCGGTTCCCGTCGCGGAGGTGGGGCAGTTCAGCATGGCCTGGAAGGTCATATAGTGGATGCCGTTGACGCGGGTATAGGATCCCTCGTGACGGTGCCCCTGGAACACGTGGGTCACGTTGCCGGTCGTTTCCAGGATGGTGCGGATGGCCGGGGAGTTCTCCACCGAATAATCGTCGGCGTTGTGCAGGTTCTGGTGGATGGAAACGATGGTGGGTTTTTGCCCCGCGGCCTGCAGGTCGGCGATCAGCCAGTTGCGCTGGGCTTCGTGGATCCACGTGTCGGTCCACACCCAAGCGTTGCTGCGGCTGTAATCCTCCCCGTTCGCCTTGTAGTTCCCGTCCAGCACGACGAAGTGGATGGGCCCCACGTCGAAGGAGTAATAGTTCTGCTTGATCTTGCTCACCGACTTCGCGTGGACGTTGGCCTTGTTGAGCGAGGTCTGTTCATGGTTGCCGAGAACGAGATATACGTCGCCCTGGAACTTGCCCGTGCGCGCGTTCATGGTGTCGAGATCGGCCATGGTCTTGATGGAGTCGCTCATGGTCGTGCCGTAGCCGTCGACATAGTCCCCCAGGATCAGCAGGAAGGCCGGCGAGTGGCGGTTGAAGAAGGCCACGGCCGAATCCATCTTCGCGGGACTGCCCCGGTAGCAGCGATTGGCGGTGTTGGTTTCGGCGCCGTTGTTGGCCTTGTCGGCGAACTGCGGGTCGGCGATCACGGCGAAGCGCAGGCTGTCGGGACCGAGCTGGGCGAAGACGGACAGGGGCAAAAGGGCGGCGAGGAGGAAGGTTCTCATGGTTCAATCATACTCACCCCCGCGTTTCGGCGCCGGGGATTTCTGGAATGAAGCCGAAGTGAAATAAGGTTCGCTGGAAATTTGGAGGGATTGGGGCGATCCCTTCCGTCCGCCTTGAACCGGGCCCGCGCGGGATCGGCTAGTAGGCCCAGCCCAGATACAAGGCGATGAAGAGGTAGTCCTTCTCGCGCCTATAGGCTCCGTCCAGGACCCAGGCGGGCCCGTAGCCGACATCGAAGCCGGTGAAGAAGCCTTTTTTCTCGTCCACGATGCCCACGGTGACGGGAAGGGCGACGCGGCTGTAGGCGAATCCGTCCTGGACCTGGCGCTCGTAATAGGGCTCGACACCCAGGAATACCGGCGCATGGCTGCCGAAGAAATAGCGGCGCGGGCCGCCCTGGGCGATCACGCCACGGGACGAACCGGATGGGGCGAGAATCCATTGGGGCGCCAGGTTGAGAGCGAAATTGTACGGAAGAGGATGTTCGTAGCGCGGGGCGATCCGGGTCTCGTTGAGAACACGGCTGGCGAGGATGGGAGCGATGTCGAGGGAAACGCGTCCCGAGAGGTCGATCTTTTCCTTGGGATACTTCTTGCCATACAGGGCTGTGGAAAGGTCGCGCGGGGCCTGCCGCATCAGGCGAGCGCGGGACGTATCGCGGCTTTCGAACCAGGGATGCCGGCTCGCGTAAAGGCTCTCGCGCTTCGTCGTGCCTTCGTAGTCTTGGTACGCGGCCTCGTACTGGATTTGCGCCGACGGGGAGACCTGCAGGAATACGGGCAGGAAAAGCCACCAGGGACTATAAGCGGCGGCCAGGCCCACGCCTGTCCCCCAGATTCCAATGTTCCAGGTAAGCGCCCCGTACGACACCGCGGGCGACGCCAGCTGGGAGGACTTCGGCTGGACGCGCACCCTGCGCATCGACAGGCTGTCGTCCGCACAGGGCGCGAACGCGCGGCCTTCCGCTTCGACCCGCTCGAAGACGGCCGCATGCTGTTCCGGGGTCAGGAATTTCGTGCTGTCCACGGCGTAGCACTTGGGGACGTCGGGATCCCCCACGGGGCTTTGGACCGTGGGCGCGCAGGCCGTCAGCAATGCAAGAGCGGAAAGGAAGGCAAGCAGGGGGAGGGCGGCCGGGATGCGTTTCATGGCCGGAATATATCTAGGGCGAGGCCGGGCGAGGAAGTCAGAATCGATAGCCGACATACAGGCTGCTCAACTTCACATAATCGGGTTCCTTGTAAGCCCCGTTCAAGACCTTGGAAGGCCCGATGCCCAGGTCGACGCTGGTCACCAGCCGCCTCCCTTGAAACACCATTCCGAGGGTGAGGGGCAGGGCTATCCGGCTATACAGGTATCCGTGGTAATAGGTCCTCTCCACGTAGGGTTCGAGGCCCACGAAAAGTCCGGAATGACATGGGCCGCCATACCAACGCGGCCCGGCATGAATGGAATACTCGTGATAGGGCGCGGAAAAAGGAAGGAATGCGGAGGGCGCGGCGCCCAGGGCGAAATTCCCCGGAAGAAACTTCTCGAAACGGGCCTCCAGCTTGATGCCCCCGTAGGTTCTGGCGACCATCAGCGGCTCCAGATCGATCGAGAGGCGCCCAAAATGCTTGTCCACCGGCTTGGGATATTCCTTTCGGAACAGGGTCGTCGATAGCACGCGGCGCGACTGCTCGAACAGCAAGGGTTTGGATTCCTCCCGGGTCCTGAACCAGGACTCCATGGCCACGGGAACGAACTCCTGTCGCTTCTTGCCCTTGGCGTCCGTATAATCGGCCCGGTACATGATGGTCGCCGTGGGCCCGGTCTGGAGCGCGGGCATCATCAGCCAGGAAGTCCTCTCGTAAGCCAGGCCCACGCCGAACCCCGCGGCGAGGATGGCAAGATCGACCCCCAGCATGATGTAAGAAACCGGCGGGGACGCCACCCAGGAATACTGAGGGCGGATGCGAACGGCCTCCGGCGAGGCGCTGTCGCAGGGAGGAAAGGCGTGCCCTTCCGTCTCCACGCCCTGGAAAACGCGGGCATGCTCTTCCGACGATATATTCCGCGTAGTCTCCACGACATAGCATTTCGGGGCGGAAGGCTCGCGGAGAAGGCTGTTGCCGGCGCACCCCGTGAGCACGGCGAGGGACGCGAGCGGGAGCGACAAAACGCCGGGAGAAAGTACGCGCGTCATGGACCTGAATATATCCCCGGCATCCCCCGCCTAAGAGAGGACGCCTCGAATAGCGTTCTCAATTTGAGAACGCCGGGGATCAAATCCCGGAGTGATACTTCTTCAGGCTCGGCGCGTGCTCGCGGATGAGCTGCAGGAGCATCTCCTGCACGGCCTCGCCACCCGCGGTTTCGCGCACGGAGACCAGCGGCTGGAACAGCGGGGAGTCGAACAGCGCCGCCAGCGGCAGCGGGTTCTTGCGCGCGAACACGGCCTTGACGAAAACCATGGCCTCTTCCTGGAACGCGCGCGCTCCTCCGGAATTTCCGGCCTCGTGGGCCGCGACGATCTTCAGGAACAGGCGCGAGACCTCGGGAATGTTTCCCGACGCGGTGATCACGCCGGTGCCGCCCATCTCGAGGATTTCGGCGACGCCGTCGTCCTCGCCCGTGACCACCGAGAAGTCGAGGCCCCGCGTCGCGGCGAGGACCTTCTTCGTGTCGTCGCGAAACTTGCCCGCGCTGCGAAAGTCCACCGCCTGCTTGAGTCCGATGACGTTCTTGTCGGCCGCCAGACGGATCAAGGTCTCGGGCTCGAGATAGCTCGCCGTGCGCGCGGGCACGTTGTAGATCACGATCTTCGCGCCCGTCTCGGCGGAGAGCGTCTCGAAGTGGCTCACCAACCCCTCTTGGGGCGGATTGTTGTAGTACCCCGTGACGCACAGGACGGCCGTATCCCCCAGCGCTTTCTGGATCGCCTGGATCATGTCCACCGACTCGCGCGTGGAATTCGACCCGGCCCCGGCGATGACGGGAACGCGCCCCGCCACGTAATCCACCGTGAAGCGGACCATTTCGAGGTGCTGCTCGGTGCTCACCGTGGGGCTCTGCCCGGTCGTTCCCACGGGCACGATGCCGGTCACGCCCTCGGCGATCATGTCGTCGATGATTTTCTTCGCCTTGTCGTAGTCGATCGAATTGCGCAGGCGCTTCGGGTCGTCGTTCTTGAGCGGGGTGAAAAGCGCGGGCCAGACGCCGCGAAGCTGGGCGGCCGAGGAGATGCTGCGGGAAGATGACATGGAAGCAAACCTAGAAAAAGGGGGCTACGGCGAAAACCGGCCCCGTCCGCGGGCTAAAGCGGGAACCTGAAGCCAACCTTGAGCTTGATGTTCCTGGAATGAAGGGCCTCGCTCCCGTCCTCCTCCTCTTCCTCCTCATCCTCTTCAGCGTCGTTGATATCCATGAAACCGACGTAATAGCTGGGGCGAATGAAGAACGTCCCCGTCCCGGCGGGAAACTCGATGCCCGCTCCCGCCTCCACACCGAAATCGATAGGGGCGATACTTTCCTTGATGTCCACGGACATCTCGTCGCCGCCGAGCTCGATCTCGCCCTTCGCCGACAGCAGGATCCCCAGGGAGGGCCCGGCGAAGAAATTGAGCGCCCCCTTGGTGAGGGGGACCTTGAACATGGCGAAAACGGGAACCTGCAGATACAGCAGCTTTATCCGGCTTTCGACATGGCCGAAAAACGGGTCATCGGCCTCCGCGTCCTGTCCCCTGGTTTCGAATCCTATCTCAGGCACGATCGAAAAAACCGGGCTCAGCTCCTTCTCGAAACCGAAGCCGAGGTTGAAACCCAGATGATTGGAAAGGTCCTCGCCCTCCGCCGCCTCCACGTCCATGAACGAGGAGTTCAGGCCCCCTCCCACGGTAAAGCCCCCGGCGGCCCAGGAAAAACAGGGAAGCACGGCGGCGACGGCGAAAATTCTCAGGGCTGAAAGCATGCTGGCTCCTTGGCGAGGCGTTCGGACGCGGAAAAGCCTCCGCGCGTCCTGTATTTACTCGCGCCGCGGCGAAATTTCGCGCAAAAAGGTTACGCAATTAAAAATAAGCGTTCTGCCGAACAGAACGCCCCTGCGCCGTTATTCCCCGACCAGGATCTCGGGGTTTTCCTCGAGGAACTTCGTGGTGTACTCGCCCTTGGCGAACTTCGGGTGGCGCAGGATGCGCTTGTGGGCGGGAATGGTGGTCTTGACGCCCTCGATCACGAACTCGTCGAGCGCGCGCAGCATGCGGGCGATCGCCTCCGCGCGCGTGGGGGCGTGCACGATCAGCTTGGCGATCATGCTGTCGTAGTGCGGCGGCACGGTGTAGCCGCTGTAGCAGTGCGTGTCGACGCGCACGCCGGGGCCGCCGGGCAGGTGAAAGGTCTGCAGCGTGCCGGGCGAGGGGCGGAAGTCGTTGAACGGGTCCTCGGCGTTGATGCGGCACTCGATGGAATGGCCCGTGAAGGTGATGTCGTCCTGCGTGAACGGCAGCTTCTCGCCGGCGGCCACGAGGATTTGCGCGCGGATGAGGTCCACGCCCGTGACCGCTTCGGTGACGGGGTGCTCGACCTGGATACGCGTGTTCATTTCCATGAAGTAGAACGAGTTGTCCTTGTCGTAGAGGAACTCGATCGTGCCGGCGTTGAAGTACCCGGCTTCCTTCGCGCCCCTGACGGCGATCTCGCCCATCTTCTTGCGGATCTCGGGCGTCACGGCCGGGCTCGGGCTTTCCTCGATCAGCTTCTGGTGGCGACGCTGCACGGAGCAGTCGCGCTCGCCGAGATGGACCATGTTGCCGTGCATGTCGCCGATCAACTGGATCTCGACGTGGCGCGGTTCGGTGAAGAAGCGCTCAAGGTACAGGTCGCCGTTGCTGAAGCAGGCGAGCGCCTCGGCGGTCGCCACGGGGTACAATTGCTTGAGCTCTTCTTCGTTGCGCGCCATGCGCATGCCGCGCCCGCCGCCGCCGGCGGAGGCCTTGACGATCACCGGATAGCCCACGGCCTTCGCCTCGCGCAGGGCGTCCTCGAGCGTGGCCACGAGGCCGACGGAGCCCGGGATGACCGGCACCTTCGCCTTGCGCATGGTGGCCTTGGCCTCGGCCTTGTCGCCGAGCTTGCTGATCACCTCGGGGTCGGGCCCGATGAACACGATCTTGTTGTCGCGGCACACCTCGGCGAAGCGCGCGTTCTCCGAAAGGAACCCGTAGCCGGGGTGGATCGCGTCGGCGTTGGTCAGCTCGGCGGCCGCGAGGATTTGCCGCGTGTTGAGATAACTCTGCTTGCTGCTCGGCGGGCCGATGCAGATGTCCTCCTCGGCCTGGTAGACGTGCATGGAATGCGCGTCGGCCGTGGAGTGCACCGCCACCGTCGCGATGCCCATTTCCTTGCAGGTGCGGATGACGCGCAGCGCGATCTCGCCGCGGTTCGCGATCAGGATTTTTTTAAACACCGAATCTCCGTTCATATACCCGGGAGGGGGCCAATTCATGTGCCGAAGGCATGGGGCCGCAAGGCCGAATCATTGGCCCTACGCGGGACGCACGCGGTAGAGCACGGTGCCGTACTCGACCGGGGTCTCGTTGGAGACGCACACTTCGACGATCTCGCCCGCCACGTCGGACTCGATCTCGTTCATGATCTTCATGGCCTCGATGATGCAGACGACCTGGCCGGGACGCACCGACTGGCCCACTTGCGCGAGCGGAGGGGCGTCGGGCGACGAGGCGGCGTAGTAGGTGCCCACCATCGGCGAGGTGATGTCCTTGAGGTTGGAGGCGGGGGCGGCCTTGGAGGGCGCCTCCGCGGCCGGAGCGGCGGGAGCCGCCGCGGGAGCCGCTGCGCCGGCGCCGGCCGGCATCTGCGCGGGAGCGGCGTAGTACGCCGGCGCCGGGGCGGCCGCGACCTGCGCCTGCGGCTTCTTCAGCACGAGGTTGGTCGTGCCGTCGCTGAAGCGAAGCTCGGCGAGGCCGCTCTTGTCGAGCAATTTGACCAGGTTGGTGACGTCGGAAAGCTGCATAGTGGATTCCTTCTCGGAGATCGGGGAGGCCGGATTCATCCGTTCTCAATTTCCTCGAGGCGCCTTTTCACGGAAGCGTCTCCAGGGTGCAGCTCCAGGAGCTGACGAAAAATTTGGGCGGCCTGCTCTTTGAGGCCTTGTTGCAAATATATCTCGGCCAATGTTGCCGTGGCAACGTGCGGCAGCGAATCCACGTCGATTTCGGCTTCCGCTTCGTCGTATTCGGTTTCTTCCGCATACGCGGGCGCGACGTCGGCGAAGGCGACGGGAGCGGCGTCCCAGCCGCCCGATCGAAACCCTTCATCCCACGGCTCTTGCGCGCGCAGCTGCCCGAAGTGATGCTCGCCTTCGACGCCCCCGACGATTTCGGCGAGCTGCAGGCGCGCCGAGGGGCACTCGGCGTCGTCGCGCAGCACGCTCTCCAGCCAATCGCGGGCCTGGTGCGTGCGCCCGCTCTCGCGGCACACGCGCGCCAGCACGAGGCGGCCCGTCACGTCGCCGGGGAAGCGCATCGCGCCGGCGGTCAGCACGCGGAGCGATTCTTCCGTTTCGCCCCGAAGGTGCAGCCGTTCGCCCTCGCGGGCATAGGAAAGCGTGAGCGGCATGTTCAACCCAGCGGGATCGCTTCCTCGATCAGCATGACCGGAATGTCCTCGCGGACGGGATACAGGACCTTGCCGTCGGCGCGGAGAAGGCCGCCGTCCAGCTTTTCGCGCACGGCGCCGCCGCCGCGGTTCACGAGCTTTCCCTCCGCCACTCGTTCGTTCAGCGAGGCGATCAGGGAATCCGGCGCCATCGCCACGTCCTGCCGCGTTTCGGGGCAGCACAGGATTTCAAGGAGCTGGGGGTCGATCATTGGGATTTCCCGGGAAGGTTTCGTGTCATTTTTCCGAGAACTGCGCCATCGCCGCGTACTTCGCGGCGCGGTCGGCGATGAGCAAGTCCAGTTTCGTTCCGCGCAGCGCCGCGATTTCCTCGACGAGCGCGGCGCGCAGGGTTTCGTACATCGCCTCGGGATCCCAGTGAGCGCCGCCGAGGGGCTCCGGGACGATGCGATCGGCAACCTTGAGGGCTTTCAGGTCATCGGCCGTGATCTTCATCGTGCCGCTAAGCTCCTGCTTCTTGCTGCTGTCGCCCCACAGGATGGCGCTGCACGACTCCGGCGAGATCACGCCGTACCAGGCGTTCTCGAGCATCAGCAGGCGGTCGGCCACGCCGATCCCCAGCGCGCCGCCGCTGGCGCCTTCGCCGATCACCACCGCCAGGATGGGCGCGCGCAGCACCGACATCTCCATCAGGTTGACGGCGATCGCCTCGCCCTGGCCGCGCTCCTCGGCGCCGAGGCCGGGGTAGGCGCCCGGCGTGTCGATGAAAGAAATCACCGGCAGGCCGAATTTCTCCGCCATCTTCATGACGCGCAAGGCCTTGCGGTATCCCTCGGGATGGGCCATGCCGAAGTTGCGGCGGATGCTTTCCTTGGTGTCGCGGCCCTTTTGCTGGCCCACGATGACCACGCTTTGCTCGCCCAGGCGGGCCAGGCCGGTGATCATGGCCGGGTCGTCGGAGAACCGGCGATCGCCGTGCAATTCGACGAAATCGGTGAAAATGTTCTGGATATAGTCCAAGGTGAACGGCCGGCCGGCCCGGCGGGCGAGCTCGATGCGGTTCCAGGGCGTGAGCCTGGCGGCGATCTTTCTTTGCAGCGCGTCCTTTTTGGCCTGGAGACCCTTGACGTCGGAGCCGGTTACCTCGCTCGACTTCAGCAGGTCCTCGATCTTCATGGCCAGTTCCACGACCGGCTGTTCGAATTCCAGATGAGGGCCCTTCGGTACGGGCATGATGACATCCTTTCGCCGCGCCGGCGGACCGGGAGGCAGGTTCGGAATCCCCGGTTAAAGGGACCCGGAGGGCTCCGGGGGAAACCCCGAAAGCGGACTGAAACCTAACCCAACCGCAGGCCTCGCGCAAGGACTAAAATCGGGTATTTTCACCCAAAAATGGGCCAAAACCGGGCGATTTATTCTCAAAACGCCCCCTTTTTGGAAGATTCCCGTTATTGTCCGAAGTTGAGATCGACCAGGCTGATCTGGCCGGGCTCGGGGGATCCCAGCAGCATTTTGACCTCGAAGGCGCGGGATCTTTGCTGGGCGAGAATGCGGAGGGCCGCCGGGTATACGCCCTCGTCGAGGACGATGATGACGCCCTGAAGCTCCAGCTTGCGCGTGAGGCTGGCCAGGGACTCGATGTCGCCGATGACGTTGGACCGCACCTCGGATGGAACCGGCCCGGCGGGGAACTGGATGAAGCCCACGCATTCATACCCCGCGAGGCCGTCATCCTGGATGAGCCGGGCCAAGGCGAGCGCGCGCGGACCCGTGCCCAAGATGGCTACGCGCTTGGCCCCGGCCATGATGCGCCGGAACAGCTTTCCCCCGTGATCGGCGATCCAACGCCAGCCGGTCACCCACAAAATGCTGGCCAGCGCGGTGAGGCCGAAGGCGATGCGCGAATATCCCTGCTCGCGGACGAAGAAACTGAAGGAGAAAAAGGCGAGGAACCCGATGACGGACGCCACGAAGACGGAGCGCGGGCGCGCGACCCGGGCGCCGTATTCGCCGAGGTAGGCGAGGGGCAGGAGCACCGCCACCGACGCCAGCACGTGCGAGAGCAGGTAGAGCCCGGCGTTGCTTAGCGCGACGTGCGGGATGTCGCGCGCCCGGTGGTACCCCAGCACGATCACGCCGAGGATCAGGTTGACCCCGATCAAGTCGGCCATCCAGCGCGGCCACTTCAGGAAGCGCGAAGTGATGAAGTTGGCGAGCGCGAGTCCGCCCACGCCCAGGGTAAGCAGCATCGAGGGAAGGGTCCGCAATTCCAGGTGCTTCCTGGAAAAGATGATCATGGCTTCGTGGAAATAGAGAAGGGACAGGAAGGGGCGGCTTTTGGCGCTTTCGCCCTTGAAGTGTATCACTTGCGTCGCGGGATGATAATAATTGATGCGGCCCGTGAGCTTGACGCGAAAGCACAGGTCCAGATCCTCGCCGTACATGAAAAAATCCTCGTCGAACCCCCCGATCTCGGCGAAGACCTCGGCGCGGATGCAGAGGAAGGAGCCGGACACGGCGTCCACCTCGTGCGTCTGGTTTTCGTCGAGGTAGGTCAGGTTGTAGCGGCCGAACACGCGGCTCCGGGGGAAAAGGCTGCCGAGGCCGATGAACTTGTACGCGGCCACGCGCGGCGAGGGGAAGCTGCGCTTCGAGGCGGCCTGCAGGGAGCCGTCCCGGTTGACGATCTTGCAGCCGGCCACGCCGGCGTTGGGGGTCGCCGCGAAGAAGTCGCGCATCACGCGCAGGGTATCCTCCCGGACCAAGGTGTCCGGGTTCAGAAAGAGAAGGAGCTCCTGCGTCGCCACGGCCGCGCCGCGGTTGCATCCGGTGCCGAAGCCCAGGTTCCGGTCGGAGGCGATCCACACGACGCCGGGCCAGCGGGGGCGCAAAAGGGAAACGGTGGCGTCGCGCGAGGCGTTGTCGAAGACGATGACCTCGACGGTTCCGTCGAACGCGGCGGCGGCATGGTGCAGGCTCTGCAGGCAGGCGTCCAGGATTTCCCGGACGTTGTACGACACGATGACGACGGAAACGCCGCCGCCGCGGAGACTCACCGCCCGCCCCCGAGCCGCAGGCGCACCAGCAGGAAAAGGGCCTCGCGGATGATGCCGCCCGACATTTTCGAGGTTCCGGCCGTGCGGTCCTTGAAGATGATCGGGATCTCCTGGAGGCGGCAGCCCTTTTTCCAGAGCTTGTAGTTCACCTCGATCTGGAAGGAGTAGCCGCCGGAGCTGATGGCGTCCAGGTCGAGCCGGCGGAGGGCCGACACCCGGAAGCACTTGAATCCGCCCGTGGCGTCGCGCACGGGCATTCCGGTGATCCAGCGGGCGTACATGTTGGCGAAGTAGCTGAGCAGGAGCCGGCTCATCGGCCAGTTCACGACGTTGACGCCGTTGATGTAGCGGCTGCCGATCACGAGGTCGGCGTCGCGGATCGCCTCCAGGAAATCGGCGATGTAGGCGGGGTCGTGGGAAAAGTCCGCGTCCATTTCGAACACGTAGTCGTAATTTTTTTCCAGCGCGTAACGGAAGCCGCGCACATAGGCGGATCCCAGCCCCTGCTTGCCGGACCGCTCGATCAGGTGAAGGTGGGGCTTCGAAGCCTGCTGCCCCCGCACCCAGGCGCCGGTTCCGTCGGGGGAGCCGTCGTCGACGACCAGGATCTCGAGGCCGAGATTCAAGGACTCCAGCGCGGGAATCATGCGCGGGAGATTTTCAATCTCGTTGTAGGTCGGGATGATGATGAGCGTTTTGGACATGCGGGATCCCGGCCGGGCGTTGGTGTGCTTTCGGACGGCTTAATATAGAAGGATGGGGGGCGGGGCGCCCGGTATTCAGGCCGTCCGGAGCTGCTCGCGCAGGCCGCTGAAGCGGAAGCCCGTGTCGCGCGCCAGCTTTTCGCAGACAAGGCCCCCGTTCATGGGGCGCGCGGCGGCCAGGGACAGGCCGGACGAGTCGATGGGCCGGACAAGCGAAGCGTCGAGGCCGTAAAATTCCGCGACCTGCAGGGCCCATTCGTAGCGGCTCATGAGGTCCCGGCCCGCGGCGTGGTAAAGCCCGGTGCGCCCGCGGGCGAGGAGGGTCCACACCGCCGAGGCGAGCTCGCGCGCCAGCGTGGGGTTCCCGATCTGGTCCGTCACGGCGCGAACGGGCTTGCCCGCTTCGAGGGTTTCACGGACGAATTCCGTGAAGCTTTTTTTCGCGCCCTTCTCGAGCCCCCACACGAGCGTGGTCCTTACGACCAGCCCTTCTTTCGAGGACAAGGTGATGGCTTCCGCCTCGAGCTTGGACCGGCCGTACCGGCTGATCGGGTGAACGGGGGCCTCCTCGTCGTAGGGGCCGGCCTCGCCGTCGAAGACGTAGTCGGTAGAGATTTGCACGACGGGAATGCCCGTCTCCACCATCCAGCGCACCGCGTCCCGATTGACCCGGTCGCATTGCGCGGGGTCCCGTTCGCATCCGTCCACGTCGGTATAGGCGGCCGCGTTGAGGATGAGGTCGGGCTTGACGTCGCGGCGCACGAAGTCCCAGGTGGCGGGCTCGGCCGCGTCGAGGGCGTGGTAGGCGGAAAGCAGCCCGGGCAGGGCGGGTGCGGGGTGCCGGGAGGATCCGATCATTTCGTGGCCGAGGCCGGCCGAGGTTCTCAGCAGGTTTTGTCCCAGCAGGCCGTCGCACCCCGCGAGGAAAATCTTCATGGCGCCGCGCTCATGGCGTCGGAGGAGCGCCGAAGGTCGAGGCCGCGATGGCCGGCGGGGGGCTTTCGCGCGCGAAGCGCTGGTTGATCATCTCCCCCAACAGGCCGATGGAGGCGAACTGCACCCCGACGAACATGGACAGGACGCCGGCCAGCATCAGCGGGCGGACGTGCAGCTGGCCGGAGACGGCCCAGTCGACCACGAAACCCAGCAGCACGCCGAACCCCACCAGCGCGAACAACAGGCCCACGAAGCCGAACAGGTGCATCGGCCGCCGCGTATAACGGTGCAGGAACACCAGCGTGACCAGGTCGAAAAGGCCGTTGCTCAGGCGCGCCCAGCCGTACTTGGAGCTTCCGAACCGGCGGGCGCGGTGCTCCACGACCTTCTCGGCCACCTTGAAGCCGTCCCAATGCGCGAGCACGGGGATGTAACGATGCATCTCGCCGTACAGGTCGAGGCTCTTGACCACCTCGGCGCGATAGGCCTTGAGACCGCAGTTGAAGTCGTTGAGGCGCAGGCCCGACACCGAGCTGGTGACGGAATTGAACAGCTTCGACGGCACCGTCTTGTGCCAGGGATCGTGGCGGATTTTTTTCCAGCCCGAAACCATGTCGGCGCCGTCCTCGAGCAGGCGGATGAGTCCCGGGATCTCGGCGGGGTTGTCCTGCAGGTCGGCGTCCAGGGTGATGATATAGCGGCCCCGGGCGCGGCGGAATCCCTCGGCCAGCGCCGCCGCCTTCCCGCTGTTGCGGCGGAAGCGCACGGCCTGCACGCGGCCGTCGCGGGCGTGCTCCGCGGCCGCCACCTCGTAGGTTCCGTCGGTGCTGCCGTCGTCGATCACCAGCGCCTCGTAGTCGACGCCCGCCCCCTCGCACACGGCACGGATCTCCTCGAGCAGCAGCGGGATGCTTTCGGCCTCGTTATAAGCGGGAATGACCAGGGATAGCTGCTTCACGGGGAATTCCAGGGTTTGTGGGACGGACGAAAAACAAAGTAAAATCCGCCGCCGAGCATGGCCACCATGCCGACTACGGTGGGTAAAAAGGCCAGCGCCGCCGCCGCCGCCTCGGGGTCGAATCCCGGGCTCGTCGCGACCAGCACGCCGGGAAGGGCGTAGAGATAGGTTCCCAGGCCCTGCGGCACTCCCCAGCCGCCCACGTTCAGCGGCAGGACGCCGGTCAGGGCGATGAGGGGGATGAAGGCGAAAAAGAAGACGGGCGCCAGCGACAGGTGCAGCGCCCACGCGCTGAACGCGCTGACGGAGATGCGCATCAACTGCACCGCGCAGGCGATCAGGAACACGTAGCCGATGCGGCCCCAGCGGGCCTTGTAGGCCATGAGCGCCTCCTCGATCTTGGCGTGCAGGTTTCCGAGCTTCTCCATGCCGAGCGAGTGGATCACCATGCGCAGCGCGCCCGAAAGGCGGCGGCTGAGAAGCAGGAGCAGGATCGCGACGAAGGCGGCGGAAACCGCGAGGACCGCCTGCATCAGGTGAAGCAGCAGACCGGCGGGCAGGGCCCGCTGCCGGAACTCGAAGGCGAGCGCCAGCAGCGAAAAAAACGACAGGGCGCTGAAACCCATCAGGCGGTCGAGGAGGGTCGAGGCCGCGGCCCTGCCGAAGGATCCCTCGCGCTTGTGCACGTCGTAAACGCGGAGGGCGTCGCCGCCCACCGTGCCCGGCAAAAAGTTGTTGAGGAACATGCCCGAGTAGTAGGAGCGGAAGCAGGCCTTGAATCCGTAATCGATTCCCTGGATGCGCAGGAGAAGATGCCATTGGTAGGCGCCCGCGACGATGGACAACAGGAAAATGCCCAGGGCCGCCAGCAGCCATCCGGGATCGGCCGCCAGCAGGGCGTGGGCGATGCGCGCGCGCCCGTTGTTCTCGACCACCCACCAGAGGATGGCCGCGACCGCGGCGACCCGCAGCCAGAACCAGGCGCGCCGGCGCGCGGGGGAGGAAGCCTTCGTCATGCCGCCTCCCGGCCCTTCCAGGCGCGCAGCAGCACCTCGCGCGTCACGGCAAAGGTGCGCTCCCAGCCGTGCGCCGCCGCCCACTCCAGGGCGCCCGCGCGCAGCCGCGCGGCGAGGCCGGGATTTTCCAGGATCGAGGCGATGGCCGAGGCGAAGGCTTCCGCGTCGAGCGGGGGCACGCGCAGGCCCGTTTCGCCGTGGCGCACGCTGTCGCGCAGGCCCGGGGAATCGGCGGCGACCACGGGCGCGCCGCAGGCGTTCGCCTCGATCGAGGTGAGGCCCCACCCTTCCTTCAGCGAGGGGTTCACGAACACGGCGGCCTCGTTATACAGGCGGATTTTCTCGTCTCCCGCGACGAAGCCGCGAAACTCCACGGCGTCGGCGATCGCGAGGTCGCGGGCCTGTTTTTCCAGCGAGGCGCGGTGGTTGCCGTCCCCGCCGATGACGAGGCGCGCTTCGGGCAAGGTGCGCCGCAGGATCGCGAAGGCGCGGAGCAGGGTGTCGACGTTCTTGTAGCGCATCAGGCGGCCCACGTGGACGATCAGGAAGGGGTCGCGGACGGCGCCGGGAAGCACGCGGTAGCGCTCCGGGTCGACGCCGTTGACGGCCACGGCGATGTCGCGCAGACCCTTGGCTTCCAGCTCCGCGCGCGTACTCGGCGAGACGGTCAGGACGGGCACGCCGCGGTAGGCGAACCGTATCAGGCCCTCGAACAAAAAAACGTACAGCGCCGACAGGGGGTTGGTTTCGCGGAAGATCGCGGCGCCGAACAGATGGTGGAAGCGCGCCACCACGGGCACCGGGCTGATCCACGGGAGCAGGAACGGGATCTTGTTGGAGTCGTCGATCACGACGTCGATACGGTGGCGCCGGATCCAGCGCCGCAACCCGAAGAGCGCGGTGTAATTGAAAAGAAAGGGGCCGCCCGCGCGGTGTATCTCCACGCCGTCCACGGTCTCCACCGGCCGGCAGCCGGGAAAGGCGTGGGCGTACTGGACGCAGGGGAAGCCGTCGCGCACAAGCCGGCGCGCGACCTCCTGCAGGTGAAGTTCCGCGCCGCCCGCGGCGGGATTCCGGATATCCCGCCAATTGACGATCAGAATCCTGGGCCGCGGCCCTGGCGCGCCCGGCGTCGGCATCCTACTTCAGCGGAAGTCCGGACTTCGGCGCCTCGACCGGAGCGGGAGCCGGCGGCGCGGCCTGCATCGCCGCCTCCACCTGCTGCAGCTGCTGGGTGACGGCCTGCGCGTATTCGTGGGCGGGATTGAGCTTGAGCCAGGCCGCCAGGACGTCGCGGGCCTTGGCAAGGTCGCCCCGCTGGCGGTGGATCTCGGAAAGGCCGAAGGCGATCTCCAAGTCTTCCGGGAAGCGCTGGCGCATGCCCTCGAGCGCCTTCGCCGCCTCTTCCAGCCGTCCCTGCTGCGCGTACAACTGCGCGAGGTTCATGGCGAAGATCTTGGCGTTGGGGCCGGGGGTCTTCATGCCTTCCTGGAAGGCCGAATCGGCGCGCGCCGTGTCCCCCGCCTGCAGATAAAGCTGGCCCGCATAATAGTGGACGCGCCATTCGTTCGGCAAGATGGTGGCGTTCAGCTTCAGGTACTTGCCGGCGAAGGCGAGCATGGCCTCCTTCTGCCGCTCCAGCGCGGCGCGCTCCGCGGAACCCGCGGGCGCGGCGTTCAGGCGCGGGGTGATCTTCGCGAGGCTGTCCTGCGCCCAGGAGGCGAGGCGGAAGTTGGTGGCCGAGTAGTTGGTCAGCAGGCCCTCGGTGTTCCGGTCGATGTGGACCTTCGGGTCGCCCAGGCCGCGGAAGCGGTAGACCGAATCCACGAGGCGGGCGGTGGCGGCCACGTCGATCTGGCGATTGCGCGGCTCCTCGACGAGGGTGTAGACCATGCCCTCCATGATGGTGAACTGGTCGAGGCCCATGGCGTTGTCGCCGCCGATGGTGACGGCGAAGTGCACCGGGCGCTCGGGGAAGTTGTTCTGCACGATGTGCAGCACCATGATGTCCTGCACGCGCAGATAGGGCAGCGGCTGCAGTGGATACCGGATCGCCGTGTTCGGGATGCCGACCTCGACCGGGCCCTTGAAGCGCCAGGCCTGCGGCTGCAGGGCGTCGATCTCGGCCGCGGTGAAGCCGATCTTGAGCGCCGGCGGGTGCTCGGTCAGCTGGTGCATGTACCAGTTGGTGTTGACCAGCGACAGGTTCACGACGCGCACGTCCTTGCGGATGCCCTCCACCTCCTGCAGGAACCACAGAGGGAAGGTGTCGTTGTCCCCGTTGGTGAACAGGATCGAGTTCGGGCGACAGGAGTTCAGCAGGTTGTAGGCGTAGTCCCACGGCACGTAATCGCCCGTGCGGTTGTGCTCGCGATAGTTCGACCACAGCGGCACCGCCGCCGCGAGGACGACCAGGACCACGCCCAGCGGACGCAGCAGGAACCGGCGGCGCGTCGCCAGGGCGTTCAGGAGGAACGTCGCGGCGATGCCGAACAGCACGCCCATGTAGATGAAGCCGGGCGTATAGAAGTAGTCGCGTTCGCGCACTTCCATGTAGACAGGCGCGGGCTTCTGGTTGGGGTCGAAGCCGGTGGACTTCCAATACTCATAGTCGCGCAATTCCATTTGAGTGCCGTCGGCCATGTTGAGATAGAAGATGATCATGTAAGTCGTAATGAAGTACAGCCCGAAGAGGAACAGGCCGATATTTCGATTGCGCTTATACGCCAGCCACACGCCGTACAGGAAGGGCAGCTGCAGGAGCAGGAACAGGAAGAGCTGCGTGCGGGGGCTGCCCGCCAGGCTGTCGGTCAGGGCCCGGAAGGTGAAGGTCTTGCCGAACACGGTGCGCTCCACGACCTCGGGGGCCTCCGCGTCGCGCTCGCCGACCTTCCAGGGGAAATACTGGGCCAGCAGGTAGCCGCCGAAGCCCATGTGCGGGTGCACCAGGATCTGGTTCTGCAGCTGGCCGCGGCGATGGAAGGCGCGCTTCAGCATCGACTCGGAGCCGTACTGCTTGCGCTCCAGGTATTCCTTGAACAGCGGCCAGGTGCGCGGTTCGCCCTCGTCGATGGTGACGTTGACGGAGGAACGGATGGGCACGTAGAGGTAGCTGGAGAACCCGAGCAGGGCGACGAAGCACAGCCAGGCCGAGAGCGACCAGCGGCGGCGCCATTCGGGAGTCTTCGTCGCGAGCAGGGCGACGACGCAGAACAACAGCGTGCCCCCGGCGTAGAAGATGAAGTCGCCGATGTCGTAGATGATGGAAAGCAGCATCACGCCCGTCAGCATCAGGGGCACGTTGGTGCGCGTGCCCTTGTCGACCAGCAGGAACAGGCCCACGACGGGGATGGTGATGAAAGAGAACGGATGGATGCCCTGGCCGAGGAAACCGAGGTAGCCGATCATCAGCAAGGTGCGGTCGGCGACGGGCGTGCCGCGGTGCTGGTACCAGTGCAGCGTCAGCCAGGAGATCGTCATCACCAGCAGCATCGAGGCGCCGTAGGCTTCGGCCTCGACGGCGCTGAACCACACCGTGTCGCCGAAGCCGACGAGGAAGGCGCCGATCAGGCCGCCCGCGTAGAGCGCGAAGCGGTTGAGGCCGCCCGCGCGGAACAGCAGGCGCAGGCTCTTCAGGATGAAGAGGAAGGAAACCATCACCATCAGCGCGGTGGTCACGGTGGAAACGAAGTTGGCGCGGGCGGCCTTCTCGGCGAAGGGCACCACGATGATGAAGGCCCGCATGAGGAGCGTCAACAGGGGATTTCCGGGCGGGTGGGGGTTGCCCAGAATATTCGAGGCCGCGATCAACTCGCCGCAATCCCAGAAGGACACCGTCGGCGCCATCGTGGAGAAATAGACGACGAAGGCGGCGAGGAACACCCCCAGCGCCAGCAATAGGTCCAGCTTCTTTTCTTTGAGCATGCTGTTGTTCCTTGTTCCTTATTTTTCCGTTGCGGAGTTCGTTGAAGGCGTCTGCAGCTTCCGCGACACGGCGTCGAGGACCCCGTTCACGAAGCGGCTGCTGTTCTCGGTCGAAAATTTTCGGGCGATCTCCACCGCCTCGTTGATGCACACCTTGGCGGGCACGTCTGCCTCGGTCATCAGCTCGGCGATGGCCAGGCGCAGGATGATGCGGTCCACGACCGCGATCCGCTCCACGTCCCAGCGCTCCGAGGTGTCCCCGATCAGCCCGTCGATCTCCTCCGCCCGCTTGCGCGCGGCGCGCGCCAGCTTCATGCCGTACTCGCGCATGTCGGGGGAAACGGGCTCGTCATGCAGCAGCGTATCGGCGGCCTTGTCGAGCGTGCTGTCCCCCACCTCGGAGGCGTACAGCGCCTGCAGGGCGAACTCCCGGCCCTTGCGGCGCGAGATCATGACAGCTTGTCCCCGGGCAGCTTTTCCCAAAGGGCGGCCAGCTCGATGACAGCTAAGGCCGCTTCCCAGCCCTTGTTCCCCATCTTGGAGCCCGCGCGCTCGAGCGCCTGCTCGAGGGTTTCGGTGGTCAGCACGCCGAAGGTCACGGGAACCGTGCCGTCGGCGGCCTCGGCGAAGCCGCTCGTGGCCACGCTGACGACCTGCTCGAAGTGCGGCGTGCCGCCGCGGATCACGCAGCCCAGGGCGATCACGCCGTGGAATTTCCCCGAGGCGGCGAAGCGCTTCAGCACCTGGGGAATCTCCCCGGCACCCGGCACCCACGCGATGGTGATGTCCTTGTCGTTCACCCCGTGGCGCACGAGGCAGTCCACCGCCCCCTTGAGGAGCTCCTGGGTCACGAGCGTGTTGAAGCGGGAAACGACGATGCCGAAGGACTTGCCTTGAGCGTTCAGATTTCCCTCGATGATGTTCATACTTTCTCTTTCCCCGTGGCTTTCCCCCGGGCCTTCTTGGGACGGACGGCGCCGGCGCCGGGAAACGGCATCTGGCGCACGATGCGCAACCCGTAGCCTTCGAGGCCCTGGATCCGCTTGGGATGGTTGGTCAACAGGTTCAGGCGCCGGATCCCGAGTTCGAACAGGATCTGCGCGCCGATGCCGTAGGTTCGCGCGTCCATGGAAGCGCTTTCGGCCTGGCGCGGCTTCGACCGGACCCGCCGCGCGTCCTCGGCGGCGTACTTTTCCAGCGTCCGGCCCAAAACCTCCTCGGAGTGAATCTGGCGCATATATAGGAACACGCCGCCTTCCCGGGCAATGATGCGCAGGCCCTGCTGGAGCAGATCCCCCGCATTCCCCCGTTTCGCGCCGAAAACGTCGCCCAGCAGGAACTCCGAGTGCACGCGCACGGGGACGATCCGCGAGGACGAGACGTCCCCGCGCACGAGCGCCAGGTGGAGCTTTCCGTGGATCAGGTCCTCGAAGGCGTGCACGGTGAAATCGCCGTGGATCGTGGGCAGGTTGAAGACGCCCGCCGCCCGCACCTGCTTTTCGCGCGTGTGACGGTGGTGGATGAGGTCGGCCACCGAAATGATCTTGAGGCCGTGGCGCTTCGCGAACGCGCGGCAGTCGGGCAGCCGGGCCATCGACCCGTCCTCGTTCATGATCTCGCAGATCACCCCGGCGCAGCCGAGGCCCGCCATCTGCACCAGGTCCACCGCGGCCTCGGTGTGGCCCGCCCGCACCAGCACGCCGCCTTGGCGCGCGCGGATCGGGAAGGTGTGCCCCGGGCTGATGAACGCGCCCGGCCCGGCGCTTTCGTCCGCCAGCAGCTTCGCGGTCAGGCTGCGGTCGGCGGCGGAGATGCCGGTGGTGGTTCCCTCGCGCGCCTCGACCGAAATCGTGAACGCCGTCTCGTGGCGCGAGCCGTTCTGCTCGGTCATCGGCCGCAGGCGCAGCTTTTCCGTGCGCTCGGCCGACAGCGCCACGCAGATCAGGCCGCGCGCGTGCTTCGCCAGGAAGTTGATCTTCGCGGGCGTCGATTTCGACGCGGCGAACACCACGTCTCCCTCGTTCTCGCGGTTCTTGTCGTCGACCACGACGATCGGGCGGCCCTTCTTCAGTTCCGCGATCGCTTCGGGGATGGTGTTGAAATCCGTCATGCCGGGGCCTTTTGCGCGGCCGCCCTTAGCGACAACTGGCGTTCGATATGCTTCGCCAGGATGTCCACCTCGAAATTCAGGCGCCCGCCCGGAACCGCCAGGCCGAGCGTGGTGGCCTGCAGGGTATGCGGGATCAGCGCGACGCGCACCGCGTCGCCTTCGACCGCGGCGATCGTGAGGCTCACGCCCGCGAGCGTGATCGAGCCCTTGTAGACGCAGTAGGGAAGGAACTCCTCCGGCAGGCGCACCGTCAGCTCGCGGCCGCCGTCGCCGAGATCGTTCACGGCGGTTACCTCGCCCACGCCGTCGACATGGCCCAGCACGAAGTGCCCACCCAGGGGAGCGGCGGCCGTCAGCGCCGTTTCGAGATTGACCCGGCCGCCCACGGTCCACGAAGAAAGCGTGGTCTTCGCCAAGGTTTCGGGGATGGCGCAGGCGGTAAAGCCGCCCTCGATCAAGGTCTCGACCGTGAGGCAGGCGCCGTCGCAGGCGACGCTGTCGCCGACGGAGAGCCGGGACGCAACGGAAGGCGCGGCGATGGAAAAGCGCACGGCCTCGCCGGCGTTCGAACGCGCGACGATTTTCCCCATTTCCTGCACGATTCCCGTAAACATCCGGTCCTTTGAAAGGGTCCTCGGCGATCCTCCAGCGCGCGGGCTAGTCGTTGACTAGCGCGCTGGCTAAAGGTGACGCCGAAACTCGGCCAGAATGTCTGAACCGAGCGGCGTAAATCTATGAAATTCAAGGGGTTTAACCCATCCGGGGCGCAGCCCCGCATCCCACCTTTCGCCGCCCGGATGCAGCGCCGGCGCCGTGATCAAATCGAGTTCGTCACATAAGCCCGCGTTCAAAAAGGGCGACCACGCCGCGCGCCCCCCCTCCACCAGAACTTCGTGGTAGCCGCGACTGGTAAAAATGTCGATGAGTTCTCGGGCCAAAGGCCACTTTTCGGGTAGTTGAATTATGCTCAGTTTTTCAGGTTTTTCGGGCAATTTGGCGGAAATTTTGGCTGTTTTTGTGAACTTTTTGCCTGAAATTACCCAAGTCCCCGATTTTCGTCCCGCCGTGAAAATATGGTATTTATTTGATGGTTTCATCTTGCGCGACAAAACCAGGATCTCGGGGTGAGGCGCGCCCGGGATCTCCCGGGGGGTCAGGTCCGGGTCGTCGACGCGCACGGTTTCTCCTCCCACCAGGATCGCGTCGGCGCGGGCGCGCAGGGAATGCGCGAAGCGCCTTGCCTCAGGGCCGGTCAGCGCGGTTTCGACGCCGCGCCGGGCATTGATGCGGCCGTCGAGGCTTTGCGCGATCTTGACGACGATGCGCGGCCGGCCGTGCCGCACCCAGAAAAAAAATCCCGCGTAAAGGGCCTCGGCGCGGTCGCCCAGCAGGCCGGTCTCGACGGAAATCCCGGCGCGGCGGAGCTGCGCGAGCCCAGCCCCGGCAACGAGGGGATTAGGGTCGGAACACGCGGCTATGACGCGCGCCACCCCCGCCTCGATCAAGGCCCGCGAGCACGGCGGGGTGCGCCCGAAATGGCCGCACGGTTCGAGCGTGACGTACAACGTCGCGCCCGCGGCGGCGGCGCCCGCCTGTTCGAGGGCGACGATTTCGGCGTGCGCCTCCCCCGCCGGACGAGTCCCGCCGCGGCCCACCACCTTTCCGCTCTTCACCAGAACCGCGCCCACGGGGGGATTCGGAAGGGTTTTACCCTTCACGGCCATGGCCTCGGCGAAGGCCATCTCCATGAAGGCGAGGTCGCGGGGCGTGAATTTGTAGTTTTCGGCTTTCATAGTGGGCGTCAGGTGAAATCATGTCAAACGTAAACAATCATGAACTCCGCCGTTCCTTCCTGGCCAAGGCCCGCAAGGAAGAGCTCATCGACCTGATCCTGGAGCATGTTCCCGGGAACATCTACGTGTTCATCAAGGACGCCGAGAGCCGGCTCGTCATGATCAACCGGAATTTCTGGAAAAAATTGGGCATGAAGGACGAGCAGTCGGTAATCGGGCTGACCGACTTCAGCCTCTTTCCCAGCAGCCAGGCGGAGGCCTACCGCCAGGACGACAACCGCGTGATCGCCTCGGGAGAGGCCATGGTTGAAAAGCTCGAGGTCATGTCGACCTCGGGCGGACTGGTCGACTGGTACCGCACCACGAAAATCCCCCTCCGCGACGACGCGGGCTCCGTGATCGGCCTGATCGGCATCACGCACGATCTGCGCAGCGCGAACTCCGACCTGCAGCCCTACCGCGCGCTCGAGCCGGTGGTGCGGCACATCATGAGCAACTACGGCAAGGAAATCGAGCCCTCGGAGCTCGCCGCCCTCGCGGGAATGCCGCTGCAGCGGTTCACGCGCCGCTTCAAGCAGGAATTCCAGGTCACGCCGGCGCGCTATCTGGCCGCCGTGCGGCTGAACGCCGCGTGCCGCCTCCTCACCGGGTCGGACAAGTCCATCCTGACCGTGTCGCAAGAGGCTGGGTTCCACGACCACAGCTTTTTCACCAAGCAGTTCGTGAAGCAAAAGGGCATGACACCCAAGGAATACCGGCGCGCCTTCCGCGACGTACCGGACACCGGTCTTGGTAATCTGGTGGCACGCAAATCCGGGCGCGATCTCCCTGATCCGAAGCCCCGCTGAACCTTACTGGTAAACGGCGATCAAACGCCCCCTGAAAAGTCTGGTATTTTTAAGGCGTTTTTTGTTAGCTCAGAACCAGCGGGTCTGAAAAATCTGGTATTCTGTACTTCTGCTTTATCATATTATCCGAAAAAAACCAATAATTACGCCATAATATGGTGGTAGTGCGCTAAATTCATCCTGTCAGCCATTGCTGCTTTTTGTGCTATTTCAACATTTTGTTGAGGCAACGCCTATGTCAAACTTACCCAACCTTGAAATGCGCCGCGAATTCCTCAATGGATTGCGCGAGAACGAACTGGTAGAGAAACTTCTCGAGTACCTGCCCGACAACATTTACTTCTTCGTCAAGAACCCGCAGTACCACTTCATGATGGCCAACCGCAACTTCGCGGAGTCGATCGGGCTGACCGAAGAAACGCAAATCATCGGCAAGACGGACTACGACTTCTTCTGGGCGCTGCAGGCGGAAAGTTACCGCAACGACGACGCCGCGGTGATGCGTTCGGGCCTCCCGCAGATCAACAAGCTCGAGATCATCCCCACCGCCGACGGGCTGATGGACTGGTACCGCACGACGAAAATCCCCATCCACGGAAAGGACGGGAAAATCGCGGGCCTGATGGGCATCACGCACGACCTGCGCAGCGCCCATTCGGCGCTGCAGCCCTACCGCACCATGGAGCCGGTGATCCGGCACATCATGACCCATTACGCCAGCCCGCTCAACTCCGCGGATCTTGCGGCGGTCGCGGGCATGAGCATGCCGCGCTTCACCCGCCGGTTCAAGCGCGAGTTCCAGACCACCCCGAGCCGCTACCTGGCCATGGTGCGCCTCAACGCCACCTGCCGTTTGCTGGCCACCACGCGCAAGTCCATTTCGGACATCGCCGTCGAGGCCGGCTTCTACGACCACAGCTTCTTCACCAAGCAGTTCGTGAAGTACAAGGGAATGACGCCCCGCGAGTTCCGCACGCGCTTCCGCGAAACCCCCGACCCGAAGCGGTTCTTCCCGCTGGGGGTGATGGAAAACCCGAACCCCCCCGAACTCGAACCGGGACGATAACGCGAACGCGGAACGCGATTAGCCACAAAGAACGCAAAGAGCAAACAAAAAGGGACTCGGTTATCACCGAGTCCCTTTTTGTTTGGAAAGCTAAAGCCTCACGTTAGTTCGCCGGAGCGAGACCAAGCGGGAGCAGGCGCTTCGACGCAGGCGTACCGGGAGGACGCCGAGGAGAAGCAACGAACTCCCGCGCCGGTCGCAGCCCGGCTACACTTTCGGCGCTCTAATCCTGCGGTTGTTCCACCAGACCACAAAGGGGCAAGCAAGGGCGATGGTCGAGTAGGTGCCCGCGATCGACCCGATCAGAAGCGCGATGTTCATGTCGCGGATCGACGAGCCGCCGAAGGCCACCAGCACCACGATCGCCAGGGTCACCAGGAAGGCGATCACGATCGTGCGGCTGAAGCTCTCGTTGTTGGCCTGGTCCACGCGGGCGGCGAAGCTCGCCTTGCTCGCGTTGTCCCCGGTGATTTCGCGCACGCGGTCGAAGATAACGATAGTGTCGTTGACCGAATACCCGATGATCGTCAGGATCGCGGCCACGAAGGCGAGATTCAGCTCCCATCCCATGATGGTGAACACGCCCAAGGTGATGAAGGCGTCGTGCGCCAGGGCGATCACGGCGGCGAGGCCGAAGCCCAGGCCGTTCACGCCGAAGCGGAACCAGATGTAAAGCACCACCAGGACGAGGGCAAGAATGACGGAGATGACGGCGGACTTCTTGAGGTCCTTGCCGATCGTGGGGCCCACGGTCTCTTCGCCCACGATCTCGGCGCCGGCGCCCAAGGCCCCCCCGACCGTGGCGCGGAGGAGCGAGTCGTTCTCCGAGGTGGCGGTGTAGATCAGGACTTCCTTGCCGGCCGAGCCGCCGATGCTCTGGACCTTGGGGTCGAGGCCCTTGGTCTCCAGCTCGGCGCGCACCTTGTTGACGTCGAGCACCGAGGCGGACTTCACCTGAAAGACGTGGCCGCCGGCGAAGTCGACGCCGAGGGTCGGGCCCTTGAAGATGAGGGCGCCGGCGCTGATCAGGATCGCGGCGATGGAAATGCCGGCGTAGATCCTCGCCTTCGGGATGACCTGCATGTTGACGTTCTTGAGGAAGCCCCAGGTCTCGCCGATGGCGATCGTCTTGCGCTCGGGGTTCTTCAGCATGAAGTCGAACAGGAGCCGGGTGACGAACACGGCGGTGAACATCGAGGCGCCCACGCCGATGAGCAGCGTGAGGCCGAAGCCCTTGATGGAGCCCACGCCCACGTAATACAGGATGGCGGCGGTGCCGAGCACGGTGATGTTCGAGTCGAGGATGGCGCGGAAGGCCTTCTGGTAGCCCGCGTCGATGGAGGCGCGCAGGGAGCGGCCCGCCGCGAGCTCCTCGCGGATGCGCTCCATGATCAGGATGTTGGCGTCGACGGCCATGCCCAGCGTGAGCGCGAGGCCGGCGATGCCGGGCAGCGTGAGCGTCGCGTGGAAGGCGCCGAGAATGCCGATGGTCATGATCATGTTGACCGTGAGGGCGATGCACGAGATGACGCCCGCGGTGCGGTAGTAGAAGGCGATGAACGCGAGGATGAGGATGAGGCTGATCACCGCGGCGATGACGCCCTTGCGGATGTTCTCCTCGCCGAGGGTGGGCCCGACGGAGCGGAGCTCCACGATGTTCATGGGCACGGGCAGGGCGCCCGCGCGCAGCACGACCGCGAGTTGCTTGGCCTCGGTGACGTCGCCGACGCCGGTGATGGAGGCGCGGCCGTTGGGAATGCGGCCCTGGATCACGGGAGCGGAATAGACCACCGAGTCCAGCACGATCGCGAGCTGCTTGCCCACGTTGGCGCCGGTGATGCGGGCGAATTCCTTGGGTCCCAGGTCCTTGAAGGTCAGGCCCACCTCGAGCTCGCCCGAGTTGAGGCCGCCCTGGGCGTGCTGGAAGTTCGCGTCGGCGATGGTCGCGCCGGTCATTTCGGCGCGGCGCTTCAGCATGTACAGGCGGCGCACCTTCTGGCCGCCCTGGAGAGCTTCCTCCTCGCGGGCCCAGAGGAACTGGTAGCGCGCGGGCACGATTTGCTGGACTTCCTTGTCGCCCAGGAGGCGGCGCATCTTCTCGACGTTCTCGGAGGCGACGCCGATGTCGCGGCCCACCTGCAGGAGCAGGGAGGTGAAGGGACGGTTGTCGGGATCGAAGCCGGCGACGGCGGAATCCGAGGGAGAGGCGGAGTCGGCGGAGGCCGTGGCCGTGGTGTCGGTGACGGAGATCGCGGCGGCCTTGTCGTCACCCACGACGCGGCCGAAAACGTTCTCGGTTTCGGAGCGGGGCCGCGACGAGGCGCCGGCGGCCTGCCCGGGCGTCTGTCCCTTGGAGCGCGCGGCCAGGAAGGCGTCGAGGCGGTCGAGCACGGGCTTGAATTCCTGCGCGTCGGGGACGAGCTTGAACTCGAGCAGCGCGGTCGCGCCGATCAGGCGGCGGGCGTCCTCGGCGCCCATGCCGGCCAGGTCGGCGATGATGCGGCTGTCGCCCGACTTGGTGATGATGGGTTCGCTGAGGCCGTATTGGTCGACGCGGTTGCGGATGATTTCCAGCGAGCGGTCGAGCACGTCGTGCCCGGAGGATTCGTCCAGCTTCGAGCGGTCGATTTCGACGATGATGTGCGTGCCGCCCGCGAGGTCGAGGCCCAGGTTGAGCGCCTTGGCGGCGATCTTGGGATGATCCTTCTTATAGATCTCCCGCTCGCGCTGGTCGAGGGGGATGTTATGGTCGTTGTTTTTCGAGAAAACAAGGAACGTGGGCCACAAACTGATGGCGCACAACACAAGAATCGCGATCAAGACGATCGACCGCAGGCGGGTTTCCCTTTTCATGAGCTCTTCAGATCCTTCGAGAAAAAATCGTTTGGCCCGCGTTCCCCGCGCCTAAAAGAAAGCATTGCAAGGAGTTAGGCCTAATTGAAAAAGCCGAGTCAATATAGTTATAGGCCAGGGGTTTGCCAGCGCGGAAGAGGGGGTGAAACCCCGTTTAGTCTTTGCGCGTAGCGTAAAAATCGATCAATTCGCGGAATTCGGGGCGGCCCCGCAGCTTTTCGAGGTCGGGGTCGCGGCCGGCCCAGTCGAAATCGCAGAAGCCCTTCGCCAGCGCCGCTTCCAGGGAGGCCAGGGCTTTGTCGCTATCCCCGGCGAGGGTGTAGTAGCAGGCAAGGTCGTAATGCGCGGGGGCGCATTCGGGATCGAGCAAAACCGCCATGCGGGCCGCGTCGGCGCTGTCCTCGATCCGGCCCGTCAGACGACAGAGGGAAGCCAGCAGGATGAACGAGGGGGAAAAGGCCGGGTTGTGCGAAAGGGAAAGGCGGCAATGGGCCTCGGCCTTGTCGAGGCGCTCGAGGCTTTTGTACAAGCCGGCGAGGCAGTAATGGGTTTCGAAATTATCCGAGCCGGCGGCGACGGCGCGGTTGAGGCAGGCGCAGGACTCCTCGTACAGGCAGGCGTCGGCGTACTCCATGCCGCGCCGGAACCACCACGCGCCGTCATGCTCCGAAGAAACGCCGCGGGGGAGGGAATCGATGCGGAGCGATGATTCCATCAGGTTCATCGCGGCCGTGATCTTGCCGGCCTTGAACAGCAGGTCGGACAATTCGTCATAGTAGGAGGCGGGGGGCTGGTCGCGCCACTTTTCGCGCAAAGCCCGGATCTCGGTTCGCAGCGTTTCCATGAATCCCAAAACCTCCGATCTGTAACATACTGTGAATGGAGCGGTTGCGCCACCGAAGAGTTGGGGGTTGGCACGCTTTTTCGGGTCGAAGCCCTGTCGTTGTTGGTTGTTGGTTGTTGGGCGAGCGCAAAGCAGGTCAAATTTCCCGCGGCGCCCCCCAGGCCGCTGATTTGTACAACCGACAACAAACAACCAACAACTACTTTTGCTCCCATGAGCGATTTACTCGCCGCTCGGGCGCAAATGGCCCTCTCCCTGGGATTCCACATCATTTTCGCCGCCATCGGCATGGCCATGCCGTTCCTCATGGCCATCTCCCATTATCGCTGGATTCGCACCGGACGCCGGGTTTATCTCGATCTGACCAAGGCCTGGTCGCGCGGGGTCGCGATTTTCTTCGCCACCGGCGCGGTTTCGGGCACGGCCTTGTCCTTCGAACTGGGGCTGCTCTGGCCCGGTTTCATGGAGCATGCGGGCGCGGTGATCGGCATGCCGTTTTCCTGGGAGGGCACGGCTTTCTTCATCGAGGCTATCGCCTTGGGCCTGTTTCTCTATGGATGGAACCGCCTGAAGCCATGGACTCATTGGGCCGTGGGCCTGGTGGTGGGAATCTCCGGGGTCCTGTCCGGAGTGTTCGTGGTCTGCGCCAACGCCTGGATGAATAGCCCCGCGGGGTTCGACTGGGTCGCCGCGACGGCCTCCACTCCCGGGCACGCGATCAACATCGACCCCTTCCGTGCCATGTTCAACGATGCCTGGAAGGCCCAGACCCTGCACATGACGATCTCGGCCTTCGAGGCCACCGGCTTCGCGGTCGCGGGCATCCATGCCCTGCTCTTCCTGCGCAGGCCCTCACCCTTCCACCGCGAGGCGTTCACCATCGCGCTGGCCGTGGGCGCGATCGCCGCGATCGCGCAGCCGCTGAGCGGCGACCTTCTGGCGAAGGGCACGGCCGAGCGGCAGCCCATCAAGCTCGCGGCGATGGAATCGCACTTCGAGACCTCCGCCCGCGCGCCGCTCCTGATCGGCGGCATTCCCGACGAAAAAACCGGCACGGTTCGCTACGGGCTCGAAATCCCGGGCGCGCTGAGCTACCTCGCCCATGGCGACTTCAACGCCGAGGTCAAGGGCCTCAACGACTTCCCGCGCGAAAACTGGCCGCCCGTCGCGCCGGTGCATTACGCCTTTCAGATCATGGTGGGGTGCGGCATGATCCTCGCGGGGATCGGGGCGCTCGGGCTTTTTCTGCTGGCGTTCAAGCGCTGGAGGCCGCTGCTGTATCACCGGCGTTACCTCGTCCCGTGCGTCCTCGCGACCCCCCTCGGGTTCATCGCGCTCGAGGCCGGGTGGACCGTCACCGAGGTCGGCCGGCAACCCTGGATCATCTATGGGGTCATGCGCACGGCCGAGGCCGTCACGCCCATGCCGGGACTCGTAGTTCCCTTCCTGCTGTTCTCCGCCGTGTACGTGTTCCTTACGGGCGTCGTGACCTGGCTGCTATGGCGCCACATCGCCACGGTCGAGGAAAAGTACCCGTCGGCGCGGGAGGGAGCGTGAAGAAGAGGACGGGGGACGGGGGTCGGGGGTCGGGGGGGAGAAACATCACTCTCCTGTTTTCTCCCATCCCCCGACCCCCGTCCCCCGTCCAGCCCGCGAGGGCCTTCCGGTGAATTCTTTCCTCTCCCTACCCCCCGGCGAACCCTTGATGCTCTTCGTCGTGATCGCCTTTCTGGGCGTGTCGCTTTTTCTGTACTGCCTCCTCGGCGGCGCGGATTTCGGCGCGGGCGTGCTCGAGCTGTTCCTGGGAAAATCGCGCCAGGAGGCGCAGAGGAAGATCATCGACAAGGCCATGGGCCCGGTGTGGGAGGCCAACCACATGTGGCTCATCCTCATGGTCGTGATCCTGTTCATGGGGTTTCCCGCCGTGTACACGCGCGTATCGGTGAACCTGCACATCCCGCTCACGGCCATGCTCGTCGGCATCATCGCGCGCGGGTGCTCGTTCACGTTCCGGCACTACGACGCGGTCAAGGGCCGCTCGCAGCGCGCCTACACGGCCTTCTTCGTGTTCTCGAGCGTCTGGACGCCGTTCTGCCTGGGCGTGGTGATGGGAGCCCTGGTTCCCGGCGGCATCGACCCCGCGGCGCGGGATTATGCGTCCGCCTACGTGTCGCCCTGGCTGCGGCCGTTCCCCCTCGCCCTCGGCCTGTTCACCGTGTGCCTGTTCACCTTCATCGCCGCGGTGTACCTGGTCGGCGAATGCCCCGGCGACGACGGGCTCCGCCGTTCGTTCGCCCGCAAGGCGCGCTGGGCCAGCGTGGCTTCCATCGTCTCCGGCTGGATCGTGTTCGCGGGCGCCCACGCCGACGGCGTCCCGCTGCTCGCGGAGTTCCTCGGGTTCGGCTGGGCCTTCGCCTTCATGACGGCCGCCACCGCGTGCTTCGGCGTGCTGTGGGTCGCGCTCTACCGCGACTGGATCTGGACCGCGCGCGTGATGGTCGGCGCGCAGGTCGCCCTCATCCTCGCGGGCTGGTTCCAGGTGCAGCACCCCGTGCTGGTGCGCATGCCCGCCGGGGACCTCACGTTCTTCAACGCCCACGCGCCCGCCGCCACGCTCAATCAATTGGGCGGCGCGCTGCTCGTCGGGTCCGTCTTCATCCTCCCCGCCCTGCTGTGGCTCTTCCTCGTGTTCAAGAGCGAGGAGGGCGAGGAGAAGCCGGTGGTTGGGTAGGATGAAAGCTTACAGCGGACAGCATAGAGCAACACAAACGCAAAAGGCCCCGGTCGCCCGGAGCCTTCGTGTTGTTCAAGCTGTCAGCTGTCCACTGTCTGCTGTAAGCTCTCTCAATCCCTGAAGAACTGCACCGCCTCGACGTAGGAGTCCATGGGATCCTTCTTGGTCGGGATGAACTCCATGCCCACGTGGCCGCGGTAGCCGCTGTCGGCGAGCGCCTTCAGCACCGCGGGAAAGTTGATCTCCTGGGTCTTGTCGAGCTCGAAGCGGCCCGGCACGCCGGCGGCCTGCACGTAGCCGATGAGGTCGATGTTGTCGCGCACGCGCCGGATCAGGTCGCCGTTCATGATCTGCACGTGGTACATGTCGAAACAGAGCTTGAGGGCGGGGGAGCCCACGGCCTTGATGACCTCCAGGCAGTCGTCCATGTTCGAGCCCTGGTACTCGGGGTGGCCCTTCCAGTCGGCGTCGTCGCGGCTGTTGAGGGGCTCCAGGCAGAGCACGCAGCCCTTTTCCTCGGCGTAGCCCACGATGCTTTTGTAGCCCTCGATGAGGTTCTTCTTCGCCTCGTCGAGCGACACCTTGCCGCCGCCCTCGGCGGTGCTGTCGCCGTAGCCCCAGAACGCCACCACGTTGGTGAAGCCGTGCGCGGCGTTGGCGTCGATGGCCTTCTTGTAGGCCGCCGTGATCTCGGGCCAGAAGTTGCGGTGGACGTAGCCCTTGGTGAACCAGTGCGAGACCGTCAAAGTGGAAATGAGGCCGTACTTCTTGAGGGTGGGAAGGTCCTCGGGCTGCACGACCTCGATGGCGTCGACGCCCAGTTGCCGGGCGACCTGGCACAGCTTGTCGAGGGACCACTGCTCCGCGTGGTAGGCGCCCATCGGCCAGGTCGGGAATGCCGGCTTGATTTTTCCTTCGAGATTGGCCATTTCGAAATCCTTTGGGGGCTATTGTAGTAGAGCGATATTTAAAAAACAAAACCGACGAATGCCTGAAAATGGTTTTTTCGCCCAAATCTTAGCCCTCCTGGCATTCCGGATACGCCCGATTTTTCTAAATTTTCAGCCACGCCCGCCCTTTCTTGAATCCGGAACCGCGAAAAATGGGCTAAAGGGATTTTGAACGTGCCTCAAAGCCATCTTATCGATTTTCTCCCGTTTATGGCCTATGCGGGCCTGGCTTTGTTCGTCGGGATCGCCGGCTTGGCGCTTTCCTCGATGCTGGGCCCCAAGCGCACCTGGAGCCGCGCCAAGTACGAGCCCTACGAGTGCGGGGTGGACCAGATCGAAAATCCCCACCGCCCTTTCGCCATCAAGTTTTACGTCTTCGCGCTGCTTTTCATCCTCTTCGACATCGAAACCATCTTCCTCCTGCCCTTCGCCCTCGGCTACCAAAGCCTCGTCGGCACCGGCGCCCTGGTCTCGGTGCTGGTGTTTCTCGCCGTGCTGGGCCTCGGCCTCGTCTACATCATCCGCACGGGGGCCCTCGAATGGGAGTCGTAAATTCCCTGAACGACGTCATCACCACCAAGCTGGCGTTCGCCATCAACTGGGGGCGCGCCAACTCGATGTGGCCCATGCCCTTCGGGACCGCCTGCTGCGGCATCGAGATGATGGCCACCTTCATGTCGAAGTACGACGCCTCGCGGTTCGGTTCGGAGGTGCTCAAGTTCTCGCCCCGCCAGTCCGACCTGCTGATCGTATCGGGCCGCATTTCGCTGAAGATGATGCCGGTGCTGCAGCGCATCTGGGAGCAGATGCCCGAGCCCAAGTGGTGCATCTCGATGGGCGCCTGCGCCAGCAGCGGCGGCGTGTTCGACAACTACACCATCGTCCAG
This sequence comes from Fibrobacteria bacterium, assembly GCA_021155885.1. Taxonomy (GTDB): domain Bacteria; phylum Fibrobacterota; class Fibrobacteria; order UBA11236; family UBA11236; genus UBA11236. Next base: position 64,500 of record JAJNBB010000004.1, read on the forward strand.
GGCGTCGACCAGTTCATCCCGGTGGACGCCTATATGCCCGGCTGCCCGCCTCGCCCCGAGGCCTTCATCGAGGCCCTGATGACCGTGCAGGAGAAGGCCCGCCGGGGCCAAGCCAAGTCGAGCGAATACGTGTCGAACGACGACGCGCGGGACCCTTCCCTTTCGCCCCTTTACCGCTCCCCCGACGCCTTCCATTTCTCGCCCACTCCCCCGAACAAGGCGCAGGCGGCCTCGAACGTTCCCTCCAATACCGAAAAGGGCCCGCGATTCGAGGGCGGCCCCATGTCGAACCTTTCGCCCGAAGCGATGGAAAAGGTCTAGGATGCTCGTCTACCGCAAGGAAAACCTCTCGACCTTGGCCGCGAAGGTCGAGGGCGCGTTCGGCGACCGGCTGCTCGGCAAGGAAGAAAAGACCCTGTACGTCCAGTTCTCGGTGAAGGCCGCCGACGCCAAGTCGTTGATTCGCTTTCTCAAGGACTCTCCGGAGCTCGGCTTCACCTACTTCATCGACTGCTGCGGCGTCGACTACCTGAAGTACCCCCGGCCCATGCCCGAGCGCTTCGCGGTCGTGACCACCTTGCTGTCGCCCGCGCTCGGCGTCAAGGTCCAAGTGCGCGCCTTCGTGCCCGCCTCCGGTAACGGAAGCGCCCCGGCCCGCATCGACTCCAACGCCGACCTGTTCGCGGGCGCGAACTGGACGGAGCGCGAGATCTTCGACCTCTACGGCATCGAGTTCACCGGCCACCCCGACATGCGCCGCATCCTCATGCCCGACGATTACGAGGGGCACCCCCTGCGCAAGGACTACCCCCTGCGCGGGCGCGGCGAGCGCGGCGCTTTCCCGGTTTATCACGCGATCCCCGCCGACCAGGCGCCGAAGGACTAGATGTATTCCTACGAACAGGAAGTCACCGAGCAAACCGACAACGTGGTCCACATGAACGTCGGCCCGTCGCATCCCGCGATGCACGGGACGTTGCGCGTGAAGATGGAAGTGCAGGGCGAGCGCATCCTGCGCGCCGACCAGGAGATCGGCTTTCTGCACACCGGCTTCGAAAAGCTGGGCGAGCACCGCACCTACAACCAGTTCATCACGCTGAGCGACCGCCTTAATTACTTCTCGCCGCTGAACAACAACATCGGCTTCGCCCTCGCGGTCGAGGAGCTGATCGGCCTCGAGACCCCGCGCCGCTGCCACGTGATCCGCACGATCCTGTCGGAGATGTCGCGCCTCGCCGACCATTCGCTGTGCGTGGGCGCCATGGCGATGGACCTGGGGGCCTTCACCTCGATCCTGTGGACCTTCGTCGAGCGGGAGAAGCTCTACGACGTGTTCGAGGCGGTGACGGGCACGCGCCTGACCACGAGCTACGCGCGCGTGGGCGGCCTGGCCTTCGACCTGCCGGCCGACTTCGAGAAGCGCGTGACCGCCATCCTCGACAGCATGGAGAAGACGGTCGACAAGCTGCGCGGGAGCTTCTACAAGAACCGCATCTTCCTCGACCGCGTCGAGGGCGTCGGCGTGATCTCGAAGGAGGACGCGCTGTCCTACGGCATCACCGGGCCGATGGCCCGCGCCTCGGGCGTGGAGTACGACCTCCGCAAGTTCAAGCCCTACCTGATCTACGACGAGCTCGACTTCGACGTGCCGACCTATTCCGAAGGCGACTGCCTGGCGCGCTACAAGGTGCGCCTCGACGAGATGGACCAGAGCATCCGTCTCGTGCGCCAGGCGATGAAGCGGCTGGAGCCGGGCCCGATCTCGGCGCAGGACCAGAAGCACGCGCTGCCCGACAAGCTGTCGACCTACACCGACATGGAGTCGCTGATCCATCACTTCAAGATGGTGATGCCCGGCCCGGACCACGGCATCAACCCGCCGGTCACCGACCTGTATTCCGCGACGGAGTCCCCCAACGGGGAGCTCGGCTGGCACTTGGTGTCGGACGGCGGCTCCAACCCGTGGCGCGTGCGCGTCCGCCCGCCCTCGTTCATCAACTACCCGATCTTCGGCAAGCTGATGGAGGGCGCGATGCTGGCCGACGTGGTCGCGATGCTCGCCTCGTTCAACGTCATCGCGGGCGAATTGGACAGATAGCGCGGGACCGGTAAACGCGGGAAATCGACTGCGGAGGGCCGGCGGAGAAATTCGTCGGCTTTTTAAATGTCCTAAACTCGTTTCAACGCCGGAATGTTAATTTCATGTAAAAACACGTCATTTCTTAATGTATATGGCCAAAATGAATCTTGGAACGGATCACGAGGTGAAAGAGCGCATCCGCGGCTACTTCGCGGATACCACCCGCGACTACCTCGCCTGGTATGGCACCCGCCGCCACCACCACATGCACTACGGTTTCGACCGCGACCTTCCCCGGGGCGGAAGCCCGACCGGGAACATGACGCGTTATCTGGCGCGCCTCGCCGGCCTGCTTCCCGCGGATCCCGGCCGGCCGGCGCCGCGCGTGCTCGACGCCGGATGCGGCATGGGGGGCTCGTCCATCCTGCTCGCGCGCGAGGCCGGGGCCTTGTGCGTCGGGATCAATCTCGTGGAATCCCACGCGCGCATCGCCCGGGACTTCGCCCTGCGCGACGCGGCCAAGTGGGGCACGCCCTTGGAAACGGCCCCGGGGGCGACCGCCGTTCCCGCCGGGCTGGACCGGTCCGCCGCGCGCTTTCTCGCCAACGATTACATGGCGCCGGCCTTCAAGCCGGAGTCCTTCGACGTGATCTGGGCGCTGGAGAGCTTTTGCTACGCGCCGGACAAGGAGGCCTGGATCCGGGCCATGGCGCCGCTGCTCAAGCCCGGCGGCCGCCTGCTGATCGCGGACGGATTCTCCGGCCGGCCCGCGGCGAACCCGGCGGAGCAACGCTCCTTCAGGCACTTCATGAAAGGATGGGCGGTGCCCCACTTCTGCAGCTTCGAGCAAACCGTGGAGTGGGCGAGGCACGCGGGCCTCGAAACGACGCACGCCGAAAACATCACCCCCGACGTTCTTCCGCACGCCTGGAAGATCTTCCGCCTGGGGCCTTTCCTCGTGCCCTGGCGCCGGCTGCTCCATGCGCTGGGATTCATCGGGGAAGAGAACCTGCAAAACGCCTATGCCATCTACCATCAGTACCCCACGATGAAGCGGGGTCTCTGGCGCTACGGCGCGTTCACGATGAAGCGGGGTCTCTGGCGCTACGGCGCGTTCTGCTTCCGCAAGCCGGGTTAGGCTATCCCGCGTCGTACGCCTTCCTCAAGGCCGCGATGTCGATCTTTTTCATCTCCATCATGGCCGCGAAGGCGGCCTGGGATTTCGGGTCGTCCGGATCGCTGAATAACTCACGGGATAATTTGAAGGGGTATACCTGCCAGGACACGCCGTACTTGTCCTTGAGCCAGCCGCACTGCTGCGCGGCCTTGTCCCCGTCCGCGCCGAGCTTTTCCCAGTAGTAATCGATCCGCTCCTGCGTCGGCGCGTCGACCTGCAGCGAGAGGGCCTCATTGAACTTGAACACCGGCCCGCCGTTCAGGGCCGTGAAGAGCTGGCCGTCCAGCTCGAACTCGACGGTCAGCACCGAGCCGGGTTGTCGGCCATGGACTTCCTTGCCGGCCTCGCCGTAATGAAGGGTGTTGACAATGCGCGAGTTGGGGAAAATGCCGACGTAGTATTGGGCGGCCTGTTGGGCCTGGTGATCGAACCACAGGCAGGGCGCGATGGTGGCTTGGGGCATGGGGTCCTCCCGGAGGGGGTGAGGTAGGAATATCTATGTATATCCCGCTGAAATCCAGCCTCGCTAGCCAGTACTCTTGGTGTTGATCTGTTACCGTGTTCTTACAATGTCGAATTCCGAGAGTCGTTGACTTTTTTCATACGCATTTTCGATATACTTATCGGGGTCTGCCAAAAAGTCATCCTGTTCGATCAACGAAACATAAGATCCCTCCAAAATATTCACCGATTTGCAAGTCGGGCATGAATACTTCGGGGGATTTCCATTATACCGATTCCCAGTTATAATAGGATAAAGGAACGAATTGCTTATGGATCGCGACTTGCAGCCATCCATATAGGTGTTTTGCCCAACAATCCAATCGTAACCACCATTATATTTCGCGATTACGCCAACGATTCCATTCGTGGAAGAGGCTCGCTCACCGCGGGAATACTGCCGCAACGAATACTCTATTTCCCAATCAATCCATTTGCTTTGGATCATGTTGGGAGAAACAACAACAATGGTTACAGTGGTACCAAAAATCATATCGCCCAACTTGTTTCTAATGTGCTGGGTTGACAAATCAGTTAAGCTCGGGGACGAACTCGTTTCTCCCGTATAATATACCGCATCCTCACCCAACGATTTTAGGATGGCGTCTCTAATACTCTGCGCTTCATTGTACTTGTAGGAAATGAAAGTCTTGCGTGCCACATTTACTCCTAGGCTGAGGGTTAAAATATTTCCCATTGCATTGCAGTAATTCCGTTAAGAAAACGAGACCTAACTTGGCTAAGCGTCTCTGCCTCAAGCGCCTCCCTACTGCCAAGCTCTATCAGTTCATCGATCTCATTTGGACTGTCCAGCTTATACAAGCCGTTGCTGGTCATTGTATTTACCCGAAGAAACCGAGGTTCCCCGACAAGACGCTTAGTCAACTTTAAAGAGGATTCTAATTGAGCATTCATAAGAAGCGAAAGAATTCTTTGTTTTCGTAGCCAACTAAATGCTCCTGCCCGAATCTGCTTACGAACCGTAAAAGGCTCTTCTGTGGTGCCTAGACTAAGCACCTCAATTCGTTCAAGTGGTACGCGCAAAAATGTGGTCGCTTCAATTACGGCGGCCATGGCAGGAGAGTTAGCCCATACCCCTCCATCAAAATAATGGCTATCGGAAACCATAGTTGCGATTTTAGCTGCGGCGAAGAATGTAGGGGCTGCTGCAGTTGCAAGAGCTGCATGTGCGGCTTCAATGTCAGCATCTGATGTCAAATCTGGATGGTGAGGAGTACGGAACACGTGGGAAGACCCAGCAATGGCATGGTATGCAGGTATTATAAGCCTGCATTTGGAGTCCTTCAAATATTTTTTAACGCCGTCAGAGTAATAGGCCGCTTCCAATTCCTTTAAAAGGGTTGCTTGCGCAAACTTCGGCGTAAAAATGTGTCTCGCGTTGTGCTTTAAGCGGCCCCCTAGCCGCGTCAATGGGAAAATGACTGGGCCCCTTTGGCGGTAAAAGTCGAGCATTTCTTTTCCAGATAGGCCGAGTCCTAATCCTATCGCAAGAATACCACCAGTCGAAGTTCCTGCTATTAGATCAAAATGATCGACGACCCTGCACTGAAAGTGCTTTTCCCAGGCAGCTATAGC
>JAJNBB010000051.1 GCA_021155885.1 Fibrobacteria bacterium
GGGGAAATTCTGGGAAGAGCGCGTGCACCCCGAGGACCGCGAACGCGTGGTGTCGGGCATCGACCGCGCCCTCGCCGGAACGAATTCCGAATGGTCCGATGAATACCGGTTTCTGCGGCAGGACGGCGCCTACGCGCACGTGCAGGACAAGGGGCATATCCTGCGGGATGCGGCCGGCAAGGCATTGCGCATGATCGGCGGCATCAGCGACTTTACCGAGCGCGCGCGGGCCGAGGAAGCTTTGCGGGAAAGCGAGAGCCGCTTCCGTGAAATGGCCGAAAATATCAAGGACGTCTTTTACAATTTTGACGCGGCCACGGGCCGCGTGCTGTATATCAGCCCTTCGTATGCCGAAATCTGGGGGCGTCCCGTCTCCAATGTTTATGAATCCGCGGGCGACTACCTCGAGGGAATCCATCCTGCCGACCGTGAATCCCTGTTGCGAACTTATGGCAGCCATGTTCCGACGGAGACCGAGTATCGCGTGGTGCGACCGAATGGCGATATATCCTGGGTTCTGGGGAAGGCCTTCCCCATCCTCAATCACGGCAAGGTTGAAAGGATCGTCGGTACGGTGCGCGACATCACCGATGGTAAGCGGGTTCTCGAGGCCTTGCGCGAAAGCGAGCGCCATCTTACCAACGTGCTGGACAATCTGCCGGGCATGGCCTACCGCTGCCTGCTCAATTCCAATTGGACCATGCGGTTCGTCTCCGAGGGGGCCCTGGCCCTGACCGGGTACCACTCCGACGAACTCGTGGACAACGCCCTCGTTTCCTTTGGGTCCCTTATCCGGCGGGAGGACCGGGATCGGATTCTGAATACTGCATCCAGGCCCGCAATGGCGAGGAGAAGCGCGTATGGGAGCGGGGGCGTTTTTTCACGGACGGAGAGGGCACAGAGGGTTACCTCGAGGGCTTCATCATGGATGTCACGGCCCGGAAAAACGCCGAGGCGGATCGCGAAAGGCTCACGGCCGCGATTGACCAGCTGGCCGAGATCGTGATGATTACCGATGCGACCGGCAGCATTCAGTATGTCAATCCCGCCTTTGAGCGAGTCACGGGGTATGGCCGCGACGAGGCCATCGGCCAAAACCCGCGCATCCTGAAGAGCGGCGCACATGATTCCGGCTTCTATCTGGAAATGTGGCGCACCTTGACCAGCGGCCGCACCTGGACGGGCCGGATACAGAACAAGCGCAAGGATGGAAGCCGCTACAGCGACGAGAGCATTATCTCTCCGGTCCGCGACTCTTCAGGAACCATCGTCAATTACATCGCCATCCAGAACGACATCACGGGGCAATTGGTCCTGGAGGAACAATTCCGTCAGTCGCAGAAAATGGAGGCGGTGGGCCGCCTGGCCGGCGGCGTGGCGCACGATTTCAACAACATGCTGACCGTGATCCTCGTGCGCGCGGAACTGACGCTGCGACGTCTGGGCCCCGAAGACCCGCTGCGCCTTCCCCTGAAGGAAATCCAGGAGGCCGCCGAGCGGTCGGCCGCCCTTACCAAGCAACTCCTGACCTATGCCCGCAAGCAGACGGTGACATTGCGCGCCGTCTCGCTGAATAATGCCGTGGAAAGCCTGCTTCAAATGCTGCGGCGCCTGATCGGCGAGAACATCGAGCTGAAATGGATCGGGGGCAAAAACCTGTGGCAGGTTCAGATCGACCCCACCCAAGTGGACCAACTGTTGACCAATTTGTGCGTGAACTCCCGCGACGCGATCGCAGACGTCGGCAGAATCGTTATCGAAACGCATAACGTCGAGGTAGATGAAGAATATTGCCGGCATATTCCGGGTTGCGTTCCGGGGAAATATGTGTCGTTAGCGATAAGCGACAATGGTAGCGGGATGGACAAGGCGACGTTGTCCCATCTTTTCGAGCCGTTTTTCACGACGAAGGAGGTAGGCAAGGGCACGGGTCTCGGCTTGGCCACCGTTTATGGAATCGTCAAGCAAAACAACGGCTTCGTCAACGTTTACAGCGAACCGGCCGAGGGAACGGTGTTCCGGGTCTATTTGCCCCGCCACCAGGACGGTACGGAGACCGCCGAGGAGGCCACGATCGAGCCTTCCCTTCCGCTCGCGGAAGGTGAAACGATCCTTTTGGTGGAAGACGAACCGATGATTCTGGAAGTCACGGCCGATATCCTTCTGGGATTAGGATACACGGTGCTCAAGGTCGGTTCGCCCTCTCAGGCCCTGAAGATCGCCGCGGATCACGCGGAGCCAATTCACCTGGTGCTGACCGACGTGGTGATGCCCGAAATGAACGGACGCGATTTGGCCAGGCATCTACGGGCGTCTCGGCCCCTTCTGAAAAACCTTTTCATGTCCGGGTATACCGCCAATGTGGCGATGCGCCGCGGCATTGCCGAAGAGGAGGTTCACTTCGTGCAAAAGCCCTTTACCACGGCGGAGTTGGCCACCAAGGTCCGCGGCGCCCTGGACTCATAGCCTCGCGCAGTCATCGCTACTGTACGCGACCGGATGCCCAGTTCGATTTCATAAAAACTTCACGGCAGATCTTGCGCCACTCCCCGTTTTTTTGAATTCGACCCCGTCGGAGCTACTATTTGACCCTTGGCGGGCTAGCTCTGTTGGTTAGAGCAGAGGAATCATAATCCGGGAGTCAGCTTGTGGGCGCGGTAAGCGAAACGGTTGGAGATTTCGAAGAGGCCTTAAAGCCTTTAAGCGCCGGGGTCACTCAAACCTTGGTGGAGGGCCGGAAAGCATTTGTAGGTTTTCTGAGGCGGCACCTGCCGGACGCGGAAATCGCGGAGGACATTTTTCAACAGAGCCTTTTGAAGGCGTTGACGAAGCAGGATTCGCTTCAGGACCGCCAAAGCATCGTCCCCTGGTTTTACCGGATCCTTCGCCATGCGCTGATCGATTTTTATCGGGCACGGGGATCCGAAGACCGGAAAAACGCGGCGTTCATGCAAGAGATCCTGGGGGGCGAGGGGGAGGCCCTTTCGGCCGGCCCGGAGCTTCAGGCCTCGATCTGCGGGTGCATGAAGGCGTTGATTCCTTCGCTAAAACCGGAATATGCGAGCCTGATTCAGCAAATCGACCTGGAGGGAAGGCCGATGGGAGACCTCTCCTCGGAGTTGGGGATCTCGCCGGGCAATCTCTCGGTTCGTCTCCACCGCGCTCGTCAAGCCCTCAAAGCCAGCCTGGTTCGGTCCTGCGGGGCCTGCACCGAGCATGGGTGCCTGGATTGCACCTGTAAAAAAGCACCCTAGGCAATTTTTGCCGAAAAGGGTGTAATGTTCCGGCGGGTGTTTCGTCTATAGAGAGAACCCAACTTTTCGGCCCGGAGTCCTCATGGAACACGATTCTTCAAAACACCTTCCCTCTCACTCAGGGAAACCCGCAGACACCGTCCGCGACCCGGTCTGCGGCATGGACGTACCCTCCACCTCGAAACATCGGCGCGTTTATAAAGGCACCGAATACCGCTTTTGCTGCGGAACGTGCCTGGCCAAATTCGCAGCCGATCCGGAGAGATACGTCCCGTCCACCGGTTCCGCAAAGGCGGAGCCCGGACCCTCGGCTTCTTGCTGCCAGCCGACTCCTTCCCCGAAAAAAATGCAAGGCGCCACGGAGACGATCCATACCTGTCCCATGCATCCCGAGATCCGGCAAAAAGGGCCGGGGTCTTGCCCCAAATGCGGCATGGCGCTGGAGCCGGATGTTGCGCCCGCCGCGGTTTCAAAAACCGAATGGACATGCCCCATGCATCCGGAGGTTGTGCAGGACAAGCCGGGCAGCTGTCCCAAGTGCGGCATGGCGTTGGAGCCTAAAACCCTGACCGTTTCCGACGACGAGGAGAATCCGGAGTTGCGCGACATGCAGCGCCGATTTTGGATCAGCGGGCTTTTGACCCTCCCCGTCCTGGTGATCGCCATGGGACACCTCTTTCCCCAAGGCTTTCCCATCGACTCGCATACGGGAAAATGGCTGGAGCTTCTGTTCGCCACGCCCGTGGTGCTCTGGGGCGGCTGGCCTTTCTTTCAGAGGGCGTGGGCTTCCTTGGTCCATCGCAGCCTGAACATGTTCACCTTGATAGGACTGGGCGTGGGCGTGGCCTATGGCTACAGCGTCATTGCCGCCTTGCTCCCGGGAATATTCCCTGCCGCCTTTCGGGATGAACATGGCGCGGTGGGGCTTTATTTTGAAGCCGCCGCCGTCATTGTCACCTTGATTTTGCTCGGGCAGGTTCTGGAACTCCGCGCGCGCGGCCAAACGAACTCGGCCATCAGGAAGCTCCTCGGACTTTCCGCCAAATCCGCGCGGCGCTTGCGCGAGGACGGAAGCGAGGAAGACGTATCCCTGGAGTCGGTGGAGGTGGGGGACCGGCTACGTGTCCGTCCCGGCGATAAAATTCCCGTCGATGGAGAAGTATTGGAAGGCCGCAGTTCGGTGGACGAGTCGATGGTCACGGGAGAGCCGATACCCGTAGAAAAGGCGGCGGGAGCCAAGGTGGTGGGCGCAACGATGAATGGCACGGGATCTTTTGTGATGCGCGCCGAAAAGGTGGGGTCCGAGACCCTGCTTTCCCGCATCGTGGCCATGGTCGCGGAGGCGCAGCGAAGCCGCGCCCCTATCCAGAAGCTGGCGGACAAAGTGTCCGGCTACTTCGTTCCCCTCGTCATCCTGGTCGCCATCGTTACGTTTGCATTCTGGGCGCTCATCGGGCCCGAACCGCGTCTTGCCCACGCCTTGATCAATGCCGTGGCGGTGCTCATCATCGCCTGCCCCTGCGCCCTGGGCCTCGCCACCCCCATGTCCATCATGGTGGCTACCGGAAAGGGAGCCGGCCTGGGAATTCTGTTCCGCAATGCCGAAGCCATCGAGGAGATGCGAAAAATCGACACCTTGGTCGTGGACAAAACCGGAACGCTTACCGAAGGCAAGCCCAAACTGGTGAGCATGGAAACCGTTCCCGGTATCGAGGAAGCCTTGTTCTTGCGGCTCGCCGCGTCCCTGGAACGCGGCAGCGAGCACCCGCTGGCCTCCGCCATCATCAAGGGCGCCGAGGCGAAGGGCATTTCTCTTGCGGACGTCGAAAACTTCGACACGCTCTCCGGCAAGGGGATCACGGGGATCGTCAACGGCCGGGCCGTGGCTTTGGGAAACCGCGCCTTGATGGACGATTTGCGCGTAGACCTGGGTCCCCTGGCGGCGCGGGCGGATGAACTGCGCGAAGACGGCCAAACGGTTCTTTTCGTGGCCTTCGAGGGCAAGGCGGCAGGGCTCTTTGGAGTCGCGGACCCGATCAAGGAAAGCAGCGCCGAAGCCGTACAGGCCCTGCGCCGGGAAGGGGTCCGGGTCGTCATGCTGACCGGGGACAATCACGTAACGGCCAAGGCCGTGGCGCGGAAGCTCGGGATCGAAGAGGTGATGGCCGATGTGCTTCCCGACCAAAAGGCGGAAAAGGTAAAGGCCCTGCAAGGGCAAGGCCGCATCGTGGCCATGGCCGGGGACGGCATCAACGACGCCCCCGCCTTGGCCCAGGCGCAGGTGGGCATCGCCATGGGAACCGGAACGGACGTGGCCATGGAAAGCGCGGGGGTGACCTTGGTCAAGGGGGATTTGCGCGGGATCGTGCGCGCCAGGCATCTGTCGCGCCGAACCATGGCCAATATCAAACAGAATCTTTTCTTCGCGTTTGTATACAACGTGCTGGGCGTTCCGATCGCGGCAGGCATCCTGTACCCCGCTTTCGGCCTGCTGCTGAGCCCCATTATCGCGGCCGCGGCCATGAGCCTGAGTTCGGTTTCGGTTCTAGGAAATGCTTTAAGGCTCCGGAAAGCCCCAATATGATCGTTCCCGACTTGGTATATTAGGGCCGCGATGATCCAAGCCCGCCCGCTTCTCGGACTCGGCGCCTTCTTGGCGCTCGCCGCCTGGGCCAACGCCCAGGTCATGGCTTGCTGCTGGTTTCCGGAATCGGCTGAAACTTCCGCCTCACGGATTTCCGCGCCCATGGCCGAGGATCACGCGTGCTGTCCGGGCGAAGGGGCCGAAGCGACTCCCCCGGAGAAGGATTCTTCCTCCAGGCAGACCTGCGGTGGCACGGCCATGCAGGCGGATCCCGCCCTGTGCTGCGCCCACGACCTTTCCCCGGCGGAGATTCCCGCCTCCGCCAGCCAATCTTCCTTCGCTGCTCTCCTCTTTGTCGCCGCGACCGGGTCGAATCCCGCGCAGGGCGCGTCTCCGATTCCTGGTCGCGTCCGTCCGACCCTATACGCTTCGTCCGGCCCTCCGCGCTATTTGTCGTTGCAGCGTATCCTGATTTAAGCCTCTCCTGCGCGGGGCTTGCGCCCTCTATTTGTCCACATCCAGAGTGAATTCCACTTTGGCCGGTCATCGGGTCCCTTATCAACCCTTTCTTATCGACCTTTCCCAGGAGAGTTTTCGTGCGACTTCGAACTTTAATTTCAATAGCGGGCCTTCTTCCATGGGTCGTCGCGGCGGAACAGACGCCGGCCACAATGGATTTGGCTCGCCGGACGGGCATCGCGTTCAACGAATCCAGTGACCCGTCCCCCGGGACCCTGGACCTAAGCACCGCGGATTCGGCCATACGTTTGGGCTTCCTCCACAATCCGCAAACACGGGCCTTGCTGGCGGAGGCCGATCTGGCGCGGGCGGAAAGAGGCGAAGGGCGCGCCCTTCCAAACCCCGAGGCCGACTTCGCCTTTCGGAAAAATGGAGGCGAGAGCCACTGGGAACTCAGCGTCCTGGGAGACGTCAACGGCCTCCTGCTCTATCCCTGGAAGCGGGGTGCGGCAAATACCCGCTATCGCGCCACCTTGAATCGCCTGGCCGCGCACCTGTCGGAACAAAAAACCCAAGTGTACAACGCCTACTTCAGCGCCATCGCCGCAACGCAGATTCAGGCCTTCGTGGCGAATACCGCAGCGACCTGGGAAGCGGCGGCCGAGCTTTCACGCAGGCAACGCCAGGCCGGAACCCTGAACGCCCTGGACCTCGCGGAGACGGAGGCGGCCGCCACCGAAGCGCGCCTGGCGCTGCGTTCCGCGGAAGGAAAAGCCTCGGAGGAAAGAGAAAATCTGGCCCGGGTATTGGGGTTGCCTTCGTCGGCCTGGTCCCTCCCGGATTCGCTCCCGGACCCCTTGCCCGAAGATCCCGCCTTGGGGGAGTTGGAGGCTCTGGCGAAAGGGCGTAATCCCGGGTTGACCGCCGCTCGCGAAGAGAGTCATGCCGCCGACCAGCTTCGGGCCCTGGCTTCGCTGGAGGCTTTCCCGTCGCTTAAGGCCGGCATTTCGGTGGAGCGGGATGAGGCGGGGCGAAACTTCATGGGCCCCGCCGTGAGCGCTGAAATTCCCCTTTTCGATCTCGGGTTCGCGCGACGCGCCCGGTCACGCGCCGAAGGCGAGCTTGCCCGCAGGCGCTTGACGGCCCTTGAATCCCGGCTTTATCCCGAAATCCGGGCGCGGCACCAGGCCCTTGGGGTCGCGCGGAGAAATCACGAGGAAGTCCGAAAAACCTTGATTCCCCTTCGTGAAACCGCGACGGCGGAAGCCCTTAAACAGTACAACTTCATGCTTACCGGCGTTTATCGGCTCCTGGCCGCGCGGCGGGAGGAACTTTCCGCCCGCATCCTGGGCATGGAATCCCTGCGCGATTACTGGATCGCCCGCGGAGAACTTGAACGCCTTGTAGGCGGTCCCCTTCCCCAACCTGCTTCCGGAGACAAACCATGAAGCTTTCCCTATCGGTTCTCCTGCTGGGAATCTTGGCCCTTTCCATACCCCTTCAGGCCCAAAAGCCGTCCCCTCCCTATACGCCCGTGATCATGCCCAACGGCGTGGGAACCTTGCCTTTCAAAATGGTGAACGGCGCGAAGGAATTCCGTCTCACCGTCGAGAAAATCCGGCATGAAATCGCTCCCGGCATGGTGGTGAACGCCTGGGGTTACAACGGGGGAACTCCCGGCCCGTTGATTGAAGTCGTGGAAGGGGACCGGGTGCGGATCCTCGTCACGAACAAGCTCTCCGCGCCCGCCGCGGTGCATTGGCACGGCCTCTTCCTGCCCAGCGGCATGGACGGGGTCACGGGCCTGACCCAGCGCGGCATCCGGCCCGGCGAGACTTTCCGGTACGAGTTCACGCTCAAGCAACATGGCACCTTCATGTACCATTCGCACGCGGACGAAATGGTGCAGATCGGCCTCGGGAGCATGGGATTTTTCATCGTGCACCCCAAAAAGCCGGCGCGCAAGGTGGATCGCGACTACGCCATCATGCTGAACGAATGGTACGTCGAGCCGGGAGCCTCCACCCCGAACCCGAACGAAATGACCGAGTTCAACCTGTTTACCTTCAACAGCCGCGCCTTTCCGGGAACGGCCCCGCTGGTGGCCCGGCCGGGAGAACGCATCCGCATTCGCCTCGGCAGCGTGGCCCAGGATTTCCATGCGATTCACCTGCATGGACATAGCTTCAAGATCACGGCGACCGACGGCGGCGACATACCCGCTTCGGCGCAGTGGCCCGAAACGACGGTAGGCTTCGGCCCCGGGCAGACGCGCGATTTCGAATTCACCGCCACGGCGGGAGACTGGGCCTTCCACTGTCACCTCCGCCACCACCCCATGAACGCCATGGGACACGGGATTCCGAACATGCTCGGGGTGGACCAGCGGGACGTGGAGGACAGCGTCCGCAAGCAAGTCCCCGGATACATGGGCATGGGCAAGGAAGGCATGCACGACATGCAGGACATGGGGATGGAAGGCCCGGAAAATACCCTTCCGATGATGGCCGGGGACGGCCCTTTCGGGCCTGTCGGCATGGGAGGCATGTTCACCGTTCTCAAGGTGCATCCCGGCATGCCGAAATTCGCCTCCCAGGCGGAATACTCGGCGAAGGTTCGACTTCCCGGGGACATGGGTTGGTATCCTAATCCTCCGGGAACCGTTGCCGGTCCCGTCACGGAAGACCCGAAAACCGACACGCCACCGGCGACGCCCTCGATAAAGGTTCACGAAACCCCGGCCAAACCGAAAAGTCATTCGCACTGAATCGAAACGCACAGCCTCCTCAGGAGAATCAAAATGAAAAAGACCCCGTTTTATACGTACATGATGACCGGCATGCTGGTGCTTGCCTGCGTTCCGGCCGCGCAGGCGGATTGCGCCGAGAAACACGGTCAAATCCGTTCCGGCGCCCTGGATACCTTGTATTCCTCTTATCTGGGTATCCAGCGGTCCCTGGCGCGGGATGACCTCGCGGGAGCCAAAAAGGCGAGCGACGCTTTTCTTGTAAAGCCTCCCGACCTGCCCGCTGAATTGAGCCATAGCGTGGATGCCAAGGAGGTGCTGAAGGATCTTCGGGCCATCCGTTCCGCGGAAAACCTGCCGTCGGCCCGCAAGGCGTTTCTCGGGCTGAGCGAGCGCATGGTTCTGGTGATGTCGGAATCGAAGTACGCGGGCAAGGATTCGGCCCTGGTTTTCTTTTGCCCGATGACCAATGAGGGGAAGGGCGGACGCTGGCTTCAGGATAGCCGCAAGCTCGCCAACCCTTACTACGGAAAATCGATGCTTACGTGCGGATCCCTCAAAACCCGAATTTCACCGCCCCCAGAAAAACGCCCCTGAGGTTCGGCGGGGACGGATGGATCAGCCCCGGCGGCGAAACCGCCAGGTATTGGACTGCTGGGCCGAACCGCCTTTCGCGGGCCTCTCCAGAAACGCCCCGTATCGAAATGTCTGGTAGGTGCAGAAGGCTCCCGTCAGGACGGCCGCGGCGGCCAGCAGATGAATCCGGCCGCCGAAGGCATGCCCCGTCGCGATTCCCAGAATCCATAAGCAGAGCAGGGCGATCGTCACGGTCCAAAGCGTCCAGATGGTTACCGGGTGCGCCTCTCGCAGCCATCTCCATTGCACGCGGCCGGGTGTCCAGTTCGATTTCATAGTCTCGCCTTTCGATTCCGGTTATTGCAGGGCCTGCAGGGGCCGGGTATGCAAACAGAATACGAAGTTGCTTCCGGAAGGAGACATAGGGTCTAACCCCCGCCAGGCGCCCCGATTTGACGAATCCGCCCGTCGCCCTGCTACCTTTCCCCCGCATGCCCGTCCCTGAAAAGGCCCCTCTCGCGCTTCCCGTGCTTGCCGCGCGCCCGGCCATCCTCGCCGCGCTGGAAAAAACCGGCGCGCTGGTCCTCTCCGCGCCCCCGGGAACGGGCAAATCCACCCAGGTACCCCGGTTTCTGCTGCAGGATAAAGGAAGCGCAAGCGGGCAGATCCTCGTGCTCCAGCCCCGGCGCATCGCCGCCCGGGCCCTGGCGGCGCGCATCGCCGACGAAATGGGCGAGCCGCTCGGAAAAACCGTGGGGTATCAGGTGCGCTTCGAAAGCGTGGCCGGCCCGGACACGCGCATCCTGTTCCAGACCTACGGCACCTTCCGCCAGCGGCTGATGCGCGACCCGGAATTGCGCGGGGTTCATACGGTGATCCTCGACGAGTTCCACGAGCGCGCCTGGGAAGCCGACCTGGCGTTGCTGTGGTGCCGCGCCCTTGGGGAGCGGCGGCCCGATCTCCGCCTCGTGGTGATGTCGGCGACGCTGGATGAAACCGGGCTCGCGGGCTACCTGCCCCGCGCCGAAACCGTCAAGGTGGAGGGCCGCGCCTACCCGGTCGAGATCCTGCACCAGCCGCCGCGCCTGAACGAGCCGCTTCCGGCCCAGGTGCTGCGCGCGCTCAAGGATGTGCACGCGCGGCAGGCGGGATCGGTGCTGGTGTTCCTTCCGGGCGCGGGCGAGATCAAATGGTGCGGCGACGCCCTGGCGGCCTGGTGCCGCGAGGCCGGCCTGCGCCTGTGCGAACTGCACGGCTCGATGCCGCTGGAAGCCCAGCAGGCCGCCCTGCGCGCGCCGGAGCGCGAGCCCACCGTGATCCTGTCCACCAACGTCGCCGAAACCTCGCTGACGGTTCCCGGCATCACCGCGGTGATCGACGCCGGGCTGCACCGCGTGGCGTCCTATGACGGGGAACGCGACCTGAACACCCTCTACCTCCAGACCATCGCCAAGGCCAACGCCGTGCAACGCTCCGGCCGCGCGGGGCGCGTCTCCGCGGGCGTGTGCGTGCGCCTGTGGGACACCATGCGGGAGTCGGTGATGGCCGATCACCTCGAGCCCGAGATCCGGCGCGTCGAGCTCTCGGAGCCCGCGCTCGCCTGGCATGCGCTGGGCGCGGACGGCGGCTCCGGCCCGGCTTCATCCCTGCAGTGGCCCACGCCTCCCCTGCCCGGGCGCTGGGAGCGCGCCGAGGAAAAACTGGCGCGCATCGGCGCGCTTCGGAACGGCGCCATCACCCCGCTGGGGAAGTCGCTGCTCTCCTGGCCCGCTTCACCGGAACTCTCCCGCGTGCTGCACGATGCCGCCGAGTCCGGAGACGCTGCGTTGAAACGGCAAGTGGCCGCGATGGCCGCGGCGCTTTCGGCCGGCAAGCGGGGAGGCGGCCCGGGAAAAAACATCGCCGACCTTTACCTGCTCGCCGAGGACCTCGCCGCCGAACCCCGGCATGGAACGGCGGGCGCCGACCGCGAAGTGGCCGGGGCCTTTCGCCAGTTCCTCGATCTGCTGAACAAGCGCCGCGGGACCGCCGAAACCCCCGAAGATCCGCGCGCCTACGCCACGAAGCTTTTCCTGCCCGTGTACGTCCACCGGCTGGCGGCGCGCGAGGGCACGGGGGCCTTCGTCCTCGCCGACGGGCGCAAGGGCGTCGCCGCGGCCCCGGCCGCCACCCGGCTCGTGCTCGCGCTGGAGATCCATGAATCGGGCGGCAAGGACCGCGCGAAGCAAACCACCGTGCCCCTGTTTCTTCCCGTCGAGCCGACGTGGGTCGCGGAGGTTTTCCCCGACGAATGCGTTTGGGAAACCGCCGAGGAGTTCGACGACAAGAAGGGCCAGCTGCGCAAGGAAGAGCGCCTGATGTTCCGCGGGCTGGTGCTGGAACGCCGCGAAAAAACCGTGTCGCGGGGGGCGGACGCCTCCGAGGTGCTGATCGAAAAATTGCGTAGCGGCGAAATCACCTTGCCCTTCGATGACGAGGCCTGGCAATGGGTGTATCGCATCCGGCTCGCGCACAAGGCCTGCCCCGAAAGCGGGATGCCGGAGCTTAACGTGGACGACTGGGACTTGATCTACCACGAGGTCTGCGCCGGCAAGAAAAGCCTGAAGCAATTGCAAGACGTGAAGGTGTGGGTCGCGCTCCGCGACTACCTGGGACCGGCGTTGACCGCCTTTCTGGAGCGCGAGGCGCCGACCTCCCTGAAGCTCCCCGGCCCCAAGCGGGGCAAGATCACCTACTTCGAAAAGACCCCGCCGGAGGTGTCGGCGCGGTTGGGCGACTTCGTCGGCATGCAGGGCCGCTGCAAGATCCTGATGGGGCGCGTCGACGTGACCTACGACATCCTCGCGCCCAACTACCGCACCGTGCAGAAGACTTCGGACCTCACGGCGTTCTGGAAGGGATCGTACGCGGAGATCCGCAAGGAGCTCAAGCGGCGGTATCCCAAACACCCGTGGCCTGATGTAGGGGCGGGGTAAGCCCGCCCCTACATCCTGCTACCTTTCCCCCATGCCCTTCCCCATCACCCTGACCATCGAAAAACTGATCCCCGGCGGCGAAGGGCTGGCGCGGCACGAGGGACGCGTCGTGTTCGTCCCCGGCGTGCTGCCGGGCGAGGAAGTCACGGTGGAAGTCACCGAGGCGAAGAAGGATTTCGCCCGCGCCCGCGTCGTCGACATCGTCTCGGCCTCGCCGGACCGCGTCACGCCGGCGTGCCCCGTCGCCGGCGCCTGCGGCGGCTGCGACTGGCTCCACATCGACCCCGCCGCGCAGGCCCGCCAAAAAATCGAACTCGCCCGCGACTCCCTGCGGCGCCTGGGCGGCTTCGACTGGCCTTCGCTGGAAATCGAAACCGGCTCTCCCTTCGGTTACCGCAACCGCATCCAGGCCCATGCCGATGGTTCCGGGAGGCTCGGCTTCCTCGAACGCGGCGGCCACGGGTTCGTCGCCGTCACCGCCTGCCCCGTCGCCCATGCCTCGCTGCAACCCCTGCTCGCGGGGGGTACCAAGCCCGGCCGGCCCGACCGCTTTTTGGCTTTCGGCCATGCGGACGCCGCCGGATCCGCGCGCCTCCACCGCGAGGACAAGGATCCCAATGCCGAAATCGAAATCGCGATTTTGGGCAAGACGATCCGCTTCCCGCTCAAGGGGTTCTTCCAAAGCAACGTGGAGATGATGGAAAAACTCATCCCGTATGCGCTGGAAGGCCTTGCGGGAAAAGTCGCGCTGGACTTGTATGCCGGCGTGGGCCTGTTCGGGGCCTTCCTCAAGGATCACTTCGAGCGCGTGGTCTGCGTCGAGTTCAACCGGGGCGCGCTTCGGTACGCGAAGCAAAACGTGGCCGGGGAGGACAACGAATTCCTCGCGGAACCCGTGGAAAAGGTCGTCGACCTGCGCGGCAACCCGCTGGCGCAGGAGCGCGCCGAGGCCGCGGTGATCGACCCGCCGCGCGAGGGGCTCGACAAGGCCGTGCGGGCCTGGCTGAAGGACAAGCCCGTGGAAAAACTCGTGTACGTGTCGTGCAACCCCGTCACCCTGGCGCGCGACCTCAAGGACTTGCTGGCCGGGCCGTACGAATTGACGGACCTGAAGCTGTTCGATTTCTACCCGCAGACCAGCCATATCGAGGCGGTCGCGAAATTGAGGTTAAAAACGGAGTAGCCGCAAAAGGGTGGCCATTCCTTCGACGTTTTGGATTTTACCTCCATGCGCCGCAAGCCCGTCGAATCCAGCAGCATCCGCTCCGTGGGCTACGACGTCAAGGCCTGGACGCTGGAAGTTGAATTCGTCGACGGGGACGTGTACCGGTATCATCCCGTGCCGGGAGGCACGTATGCGGCCCTGATGCGCGCGCCGTCGAAGGGGCGCTATGTGAACTACCGGATCAAACCGTATTATGAATGCGAGAAGATTCCGCCGTGAGCACGGCGAAGGCCTGGACGCCCAGGCCCTTGCCGAAATCGGTGAGGCCTTCGCCCGTCGTGGCGGTAATCGCCACGTCGGCGACCGTCACCCCAAGGAGCTTCGCCACGCTCGCGCGCAACGCCTCTAGCTTCGGGAGGATTTTCGGGCGCAGGCATTCCAGGGAGATCGACACATGGGACACCTGGTACCCGATCGCCTTCAGGTCTTCCAGCGCGATGCGCAGGTAGGTCGCGCTGTCGGTGTCCCCCGCCTTGCAGAGCTTGTCGGCCACGGGCCCCAGCACGGGCTTGCCCGTCACGCCGGAGATCGCGTTGGTGACCGCATGCAGGATCACGTCGGAGTCGCTGTTCCCCTCGAGGCAGAAGGGCTCGTCGAAGGTCACCCCGCCCAACACGAACGGCTTTTCCCGGGATTCGGAAATCCGGTGGCTGTCCTGTCCGATGCCGATTTTAGTCTTCAAGGTGCAAGATTCCCTTCTCGATTCTAGTCAACGTCCACTCCGCCCACTCCCAATCCTCGGGCGTCGTGATCTTGCGGGAGAGGAAGCTGCCTTCCACCCACTCGACCGGCAGGCCGGCGGCCTCCACGAGCATGGCCTCGTCCGTGGGCGGAACGCCCACTCCAAAACCAGGCGCGGGATCCGAAGGAACGCCCCGGGAGTAGATCTCCCGCAGCACCCCGCGCGGAAAGCCCTGGGGCGTCTGCACGCGGATCAGGCGCGAACGGTCGAGGGTCTTCACGACCGCCGAACCGTCGGCTTCCTTCACGGTGTCGGTCACGCCGACCGCCGCGATCACCGAGGTCCCGCGCGCGCTTCCTTCGTGAAGGGCCGCCACGCAGCGGCGGATCACGCTCCAGGGCGTGAAAGGCCGCGCGGCGTCATGGATCAGCACGTTGTCCACCGAGTCGGGAAGGGCCTCGACGCCGTTGCGAACCGACATCCAGCGTTCGGGCCCGCCCGCCACCACGCGCAGCTTCGGAAAGTCCGCCACGAGCGGCTCCCAATCCGCCACTCGGTCGGAAGGCAAGGTGAGCGCGATGGCCTCGACGCCGGGAAAGGCATTGAAGGTTTCCAGGGCGCAGCGCAGCAGCGGGAGCCCGGGCTTGATCTCGAGAAATTGCTTGGGGATAGGACCACCGAACCGAGCCCCGCTACCGCCCGCCGTCAATACGATCCCGAGTCCCATGCTACGCTATACGCAATTAAAACTTGACCGGATTCTTTTTACCCAGCAACAGGGCCCGCGTCTGTAGCGGCAGGCCGAGGCAGCGGATGAAGCCGTTGGCGTCCTGCTGGTTGTAGGTCTCCACGTCGGAGAAGCCGCCCAGGCCCGCGTCATACAGCGAGAAGGGGCTGTCCATGCCGGCCAGGCTCGCGTTGCCCTTGTAAAGCTTCAGCTTCACCCAGCCCGACACCACTTCCTGCGTCTTGTCGACGAAGGAATCGAGCGCCTGGCGCAGCGGCGTGAACCACATCCCGTCGTACACCATCTGCGCGTACTTCTGCGCCACCTGCTGCGGTATTCGTGCGCTCGGTAAAGCAAGAAGCCGCCCGGGGTCTCGTACACGCCGCGGGACTTCATGCCCACCAGGCGGTTCTCCACCATGTCGACCAGGCCCACGCCGTGCTTGCCGCCGATGGCGTTCAGCTTCTCGAGCAGCGCCACGGCGCCGAGCTTCTTGCCGTTCACGCTCACGGGCGTGCCCTTCTCGAACTCGATGAGGACGTACTCGGCCTTGTTCGGCGCCTTCTCCGGCGTCACGCCCATCTTCAGCATGTCGAAGTCGTGTTCCTGGTCCGGAAACTCCAGCACCCCGCCCTCGTGCGACAGATGCCACAGGTTGCCGTCCTCGGAGTAGATCTTCTTCTTCGAAACCGTGAGCGGGATCTTGCGCTCCTCGGCATACTCGATCGCGTCCTCGCGCGACCGGATCTTCCACAGTGGGTCTTTCCACGGCGCGATGATCTTCAGGCGGGGGTTCATGGCGCGGTAGGTCAGCTCGAAGCGCACCTGGTCGTTGCCCTTGCCCGTCGCGCCGTGCGACACGGCCGTCGCGCCCTCCTTCTCGGCGATCAGCACCTGGTGCTTCGCGATCAGGGGTCGGGCCATCGACGTGCCCAGCAGGTACTGCCCCTCGTACTTCGCGCCCGCGCGCAGCGTCGGCCACACGTACTCCTCGAGGAACTCCTTGCGCAGGTCCAGCACGTAGCACTTCGACGCGCCCGTGGCCAAAGCCTTCTTCTTCAGGGGATCCACCTCGATCTTGCCCTGGCCCACGTCGGCCGCGTACGCGATCACTTCCGCGTTGTAATTCTCCACCAGCCAGGGGATGATCACCGAGGTGTCGAGCCCGCCGGAATAGGCGAGCACCACCTTGAGCTTTTTCTCGCCGGACTTGTTCTTGCTGGAAGCTTTGCTGGATTTCTTTTTCGCGGCCATGTGCATAGCCCGCCGGTTCGTGCGAAGGCGGGACCTTTCTTGGGATTGGGGTCCAATGTAGCGATTTTACGGGAGATTTCGGTGGTCCCCGAGCTTGTCGAGGGGCGCTTGGGGCCACACGTTCCGCAGGGTCGACCGCGTTCCCGGGGGTCCTGCAACGCGTTTTGAATGCCCGTTTCGCGGTTTGCACCGCGGGCGGATGGCCATCGCCCCTACGGGCATTCCATGGAACCGGAACCGCGGATTGGACCGTTTATCTTTGGTCCAATGCGACCCCTGCCCGGCACGTTTCCCCTGTATTTCGTCACGGACCACGCATTAAACGCCGGCCGGCCGAAACTCGAGGTCATCGCCGCGGCCCTGCGCGGCGGGGCCAAACTGATCCAGTACCGCGACAAGGTTCTGGGCCCCGCGGAGTTCGAGGCCGAAGCCCGCGCGGCCCTGGCCCTCTGCCGCGCGCACGGGGCCACCCTGATCCTCAACGACCACGTCGCCATCGCGGCGCGCATCGGCGCCGACGGCGTCCACCTCGGCCAGGACGACATGCACCCCGCCGAGGCGCGCCGCCTCCTCGGACCCGACGCGATCATCGGGCTCTCGACCCACAACGAGGCCGAAGTCCTGGCGGCGCAGGACCAGCCCGTCAGCAACATCAACATCGGGCCGATGTTCGCCACGAACACCAAGGACCACCTGCATGCGCTCGGCCTCGAGGCGGTGCTGCATCTCTCGCGCCTGAGCCGCCACCCGTGGACGACGATGGGCGGGATCAAGCGCGAACACCTGCCCGGCCTGTTCCAAAGCGGGGTGCGCACGGTGTCGATGGTGACCGAGATCAGCCTCGCGCCCGACGTCGAGCAGCGCGTGCGCGACCTCCTCGGCGACATCGGCGAAGCGATGAATATTTAAGACGGCAATGGCCGCAAAAGAACGCAGAGATCAAAAAAAAGAACACAACAAAAAAGCCGCCCGTTTCCGGGCGGCTTTTTCTTACGCTCTTTGCGATCTTTTGCGGCGATTAAATCAAAGCCTTGTACGCCGCCGCGTCCATCAGCTCGGTCGTCGCGCCGTCGACCTTGATCTTGACGATCCAGCCCTTGCCGTAGGGATCGGTGTTGATCACGCCCGCGTCGCTGCCGAGGTCGGTGTTGACCGCCTCCACCGTGCCCGAAACGGGCGCGTACAATTCGGCCACCGTCTTCACGGCCTCGATCGTCCCGAAGCTCTCCCCCGCCTTCACGGTCGCTCCCACCTTGGGAAGCTCCACGAACACGATGTCGCCCAGCTCGCGCTGCGCGTGATCGGTCACGCCCACGGTCGCGGTGCCGGCCTCCACCAGGGCCCACTCGTGATCCTTGGTGTACTTCAGGTTGTCGGGAATCAAAGACATGCGGTCTCTCCTTGTGGGGACTTAAGGTAATTAAGCGGGGGAATGAATCGGGCGCTCAAGGAGCGGCATCGGGCGAAGGGCTTCCGAAACGGGCTTCGGCCTGGCGAAGCGGGACGTCGGCAGCCTGGGCATTCTGGCGGAAGCTGTCGAAAAGGCGCCGTTCCTCGTCGCGGTTCTCGGCATGGAAAAAACGGTTGAGGTCGCGCGCCGCGGTCAGGAGGGGTTGCAGCGCCAGGTTCAGGTATTCGACCGCCTCGTCCATTCCGGGAGGGGGATCGGCGGTGACGCGCGCCGCGCGCTCGCGCAGGTCGCGCGCCTGCGCGAAGTAGGAGGCGGTGCGGGTCTCGAAGGCCTGATACCCCGAGTCCGAAAGCGCACGGGCGCGGGTGGGGTCCTCGATCGCGAGGGAGTCGCGCAAGGCGCGGGCCGCGGCGAGCAGGCTGCGCAGCTCGGAATCGGACCCGAAGCCGGGGGCATCGAATTCGCCTTCGGGCTCCGCCGGCTCGGCGGAAAGAAGCGGGGCGGGGGCGGTCTCCCGGGCCTGCTCCAGGGCCAAGCCGCGCGTGAGCTGGAAAACCGCCGCTCCCAGGCAGAAAAGGGCGAGCAAGGAGGCCACGACGGTGCGCCAAACGCCGCGGGCGTTGAGGACCCCGATGAAGGCGACGGCGGCCACCGCGAACAGCAGGGAGGTCAGCACGGATTCAAGATGCCCTAGATACACATGGCTCCACAGTCCGCCCCAAAACAAGGTCCCAACGGGACCTTCCAGAGGCTCACGAAATATAAAATTTGGGGCCAGCTCCAGAGCCCTCCAACCCCCGGTCCCGATGAATCCCGAAACTCCCGCATTCCTTTCCCCCGCTCCCGAGACCCTGTGGCGGGAGCCGATCGCCGTTCTGGGCTATGGCGCCGAGGGCAAAAGCACGCTCGCGCACTTGCGCCGGTGGGGCTACAAGGACATCGTCGTGCTGGACAAGGCGGCTCCCGCCGAGCCCCTGCCCCAGGGCGTTCGCGGGGTTTTCGGGGCGGCCTACCTGGAGGCGCTCGCCGGCATCAAAACGGCCTTCCGCTCGCCGGGCGTGCGGCCCTTCGTCCCCGAGATCGAGGCCTTCCGCGACCGCGGCGGCGCGCTCACCTCGCAGGTCGAAGCCGCGTTCGCGCTGCTGGGAAGGCACCGTATCATCGGTGTTACGGGTACCGCGGGCAAGGGAACGTGCTGCTCCCTGCTTTCGGCGATGCTGCAGGAGGCCGCCCTCCCCTACCGGCTCGCGGGTAACATCGGGGTTCCCCCCCTCGACGCCTTGTACGGGGAAGGAGGACTGGAGGCCCGGGCCTGGCTCCTGCTCGAGCTCAGCAGCTTCCAGCTTTCGACCTTGGCCGAGAGCCCGCGCCTCGCGGTCGCCCTGCGCACCACCTCGGAGCACCTGGACTGGCACGCCTCCCGGGACGAATACTGGGACCACAAGGCGAACCTGACGCGCTTCCAGGAACCCGGAGACGCCTGCGTTTACTTCGCGGACGCCGAGGGGTCCCGCGAGATCGGCCTGCGGGGGCGGGGCCGCAAGATCGCGGTGGGCGCGGGCGCCTCCGCCGACGTGCGGTTGACGGAGGACGCGGTGGACTGGCCCGCGGGCGGGGTGCGGATTTCCCTGGATGAAACGCGCATGACCGGAGCGTTCAATCTGGAGAACGTGGGGGCCGCCGCCGCGGCCGCCCGGGAGCTCGGGGCCTCTCCGGCGGCGGTGCGCGCGGGCGCGCGGGCGTTTTCGCCCCTGGAGCACCGCATCGAGTTCGTCCGCGAGATCGAACAAGGCGGGCGTCGCGTGCGCTACTACAACGACTCCTACGCTACGCGGCCCGAGGCGACCTTGGCCGCCGTGCGGGCGCTGAACCGGGGCGACGTCGGCCTGATTCTCGGCGGCTCGGAGAAGTTCGCCGACTTTTCCGAAATGGCCGCCGCCCTCGCGGGCGCGCCCCACTTGCGCGCCGTGGCCCTGATCGGGCAGACCGCGCCGCGGCTCGAAGAGGAACTGCGGCGCGCGGGCGCGCTCGCAGGCCGCGCCTGGCGGCGCTGCGAATCGCTGGAGGAAGCCCTGGAATTTTTGCGCGGGGAAATCGCGGCCGGAGCCATCCTCCTGTCCCCCGCCTGCGCCTCGTTCGGCTTGTTCGCGAACTACAAGGAGCGCGGCTACGCGTTCAAGAAGCTCGTGAACGCGCTGCCGGGATAAGGAAGCCGGCTAATCCGGATCCATTTCGCGCACCGATAAATCCAGTTCGGAATCCCGCAATAGCTCCCACAACGGAATCTTGAGGCGCGCGGCGATGCGCGCCACGGTCTCGACGCTGGGTTTGGTTTTGCCGTTCAGCAGTTCGCTGAGAGTGGACTTGCTCAGGCCTTTGGCGAAGGCGAACTCCTCGATGGTCCGGTACCCGGCCGCTTCGATGCAGTTCCGGACGCGCGCCCCTAAAATTTCCGAAAAATCGGCGTTCGCCATAGCGACGAAAACTACGGGTCGGGATTTATCTCATAATTCGCTCTAGCGAACCTTCAAAATTCGGACGATTTGGGCTAATCTTGTTCGGAATAGCGAACATTTCATGCCCACTTTAAACTGGATAGGCAAAGAAGCGGTGGTGAACCACCACCATCAGGTGCCTTTCCACCTGCTTAAGGACGTGCCCACCCTGGCCTGCGGTTCACCGGGCGATGGGAATCTGATTGTACAAGGCGATAACCTGGTCGCGCTGAAGGCCCTCCTTCCCTACTATGCGGGACAGGTCAAATGCATCTACATCGATCCTCCCTATAATACGGGGAACGAAAACTGGATTTATAACGACAACGTGAACAGCCCGGTGATCCGGGATTGGCTGGGCAAGGTCGTCGGAAAAGAGGGCGAGACTTTGGATCGTCATGACCGATGGCTATGCATGATGTATCCCCGCATATCCTTGCTTCAACAGTTTCTGAGGAACGATGGCGTCATCTTCGTCAGCATCGATGAGTTTGAACTGGGAAACCTGCTTG
The DNA here is from genome assembly GCA_021155885.1 of Fibrobacteria bacterium. Lineage (GTDB taxonomy): Bacteria > Fibrobacterota > Fibrobacteria > UBA11236 > UBA11236 > UBA11236. Next base: position 20,901 of record JAJNBB010000051.1, read on the forward strand.
TTTTGTTCGATGATATCTTCGGCCCTCTCAACCGCATCGGAATCTTTACCTGGCAACGCAAGAAGAAAGGCAGCCACCTGGATGCGCATCTTCGAAAGATGACCGAATATGTGCTGTGCTACGCCCGGAAGAAATCTCAGCTGAACGGTCTCTTTGGAGAGGACGCCTATGCCGACAAGCTCCAACCTCTTGTAAAGCGAACGAATAAGGGGAAACGCCTGAGCTTCCCCGCCAAACTCGTTTCCACGGGACTGGGCGACGGCGTTTATGAATCCGGATTCCGCGGCAAGCAAGGGACGGGCTTAAACTTCCTGACATCTTTTACCGTGTCCGAAGGAATCGTGACCACCCCGCTGGAAGTTTCCGGATGCTTCGTCTGGACGCAGAAAAAACTCGATGAAGAGATTTCCCTGGGAACGACCATCGACTTGTCCCGCAAATTCGGGTTCAACGTAGGCAGGCATGACCAATCGGAAAAAAGCAAAACGCCTACAACCATTCTTACACCGGCGATCGGAATAGGAACAAACGAGGACGCCTCCGAGCAATTATCCTCGATTTTCAAACAGGAAATGGGAAAAGTCTTTCCTTACTCCAAGCCAGACTCTCTCATTCAATACCTGATTCGTGCCGCCACGGACGATGAGCCGACGGCCCTAGTTTTAGACTCCTTCGCCGGGTCCGGCACCACGGGGCATGCGGTCCTTAACCTGAATGCCCAGGACGGAGGAAGCCGGCGCTTCATCCTCGTGGAGATGGAGCCCACGATCGCCAGGGAGATCACGAGCGAACGCGTGAGACGCGTGGCAAAAGGCTACACGAACGCCAAAGGCGAGGAGGTTGAAGGATTGGGCGGAGGCTTCCGTTATTGCGAATTGGGAGACTCCCTCTTCGACGAAAGCGGAAAAATCCGCGATACGGTGCGCTTCGCGGACCTGGCCCGTCATGTCTGGTTTACCGAAACCGGAGAACCCCTGCCTCGCGAACGGGTTCCCAACTCTCCCCTGCTCGGCACCTTCCGCGGGGTGGCCATATATCTCCTTTATAATGGCATCCTGGGCGACAAGAGCACAAGCGGCGGTAACGTTCTTACGCGCGCCGTGCTAGCCAATATCCCCGGATATTCGGGTCAAAAAATCATTTATTGCGCTGGATGCCTTCTGGGGAGCGATCGTTTGCAATCCGAAAGGATCGTAATTCGCCAGACGCCCTACGAGATCCGGGTCTCATGATCAAGCTCAAGAAATATCAGGAACGCGTCCTGGAATCCCTAAGCGAGTTCTTTAAGGGCTGCGTGCGGGACGGACGTCCCGAAGGCGCATTCCAGTCCGTCCTTGTCGAAAATGGCTGGCGCACGCCTCTGCCATACAGGCCGGTCGAAACCGAAGGCGGCTTGAGCGCGCAAACGCCTTATGTCTGCTTGCGCCTTCCCACGGGAGGAGGCAAAACCCTGCTTGCCTGCCACGCAGCAGGCGTCGCCATGCAGGATCTATTGCATACGGAACGTTCCGTGGTACTTTGGCTTGTCCCCAACACCACCATTCTCAAACAGACCGCCGATGCCCTGCGAGACCCTCGACATCCTTATCGCCACGCACTGGAACAAGCCTGCGGCCCGGTCCAGGTGCTGGCCATCGAGGAGGCCCTGCGGCTTTCCCGCGCCACCGTGGACGGGCAAACGGTCGTCATAGTCGCCACGATTCAGGCCTTCCGGGTCGAAGACACGACGGGGCGCAAGGTATACGAAAGCAGCGGGAGCCTTCCCGAGCACTTCCTTAATATTCCCTCTCACAGGCTGGAAGGACTCTTCCCCGGTCCCGATCGCAAGCCCTTGCCCTCGCTCGTGAATGTGCTGCGCCTGCACCGTCCGGTCGTGATTGTGGACGAAGCGCACAATGCCCGCACCGAACTTTCTTTTTCCACCTTGGGAAGCATCCGGCCGGCCTGTATTATCGAGTTCACAGCTACGCCCCGTCAGGACCGAAACGCATCCAACGTCCTCCATTACGTGTCCGCAGCCGAACTTAAGGCCGCCGACATGATCAAACTCCCGGTGCGCGTCATTACCCGGCACCCCGGGCAACGCGACGAGTTGCTTGCCGAGGCCGTCACGCTTCGCTCCAGCCTTGAAAAAATCGCCGCCGCGGAAGGCCAGGCCACGGGTGAATATATTCGACCCATTTTACTGGTTCAGGCGAACAGCGTTTCCGACTGCGAGCCATTGCGCGATCGATTGGTCGCGGATTTCGGATTTTCCAAAGAAGCCGTCAAAATCTCCGTGGGGAACCTGGACGAACTTGGAACGATTAAAGATCTCTCCTCTCCCCATTGCCCGGTTACGGCCATCCTGACGGTTCAAAAACTTCGCGAAGGCTGGGATTGCCCGTTCGCCTACGTGCTTTGCAGTTTGCGCGATACCCGGTCCGCAGCCGCAATGGAGCAAATAACCGGGCGCGTCCTCAGGCTTCCAGGCGCTACGGCCAAGCAACATTCCGAGCTGAACAGCGCCTATGTTTTTTCCATTTCTGCCTCCATCGGAGAGGTACTCGCGGAACTACGAGAGGCCTTGATCGCCAATGGTTTCTCCAAAGCGGAAGCGGCTTTGAATATTCGCCCGGGTCCCGATCCGCTCTCCTTGTGGTTGCAAGCGGAAACCGTGCGGGTTTTACCTGAGGACCTGGACGCGGGAGCAATCGCTGATCACAAGGCTCTACTGGCGGATAAAGTAGAGATGAATCCCTCCGGAGAGCTTACCATTCACGTCCCTTTGGATGCCTTGGCCGCCGAGGCGCTTGAAAGCTGCGTCAAATCGCCGGAAGCCAAAGCCATGGTCCGTGAAGCCGTGGAACGTATCCGGGACCGCGACAAAGCGATCGGCGGAACGGGAGAGGGCCTTCCTCTCTCCTCGTACGAAAGGGGCCTCGATTTCATTATCCCTCGCCTCTCGATCCAGGAAAACGGCGATCTGTTTGAATTCGAGAGCACCTATCTCCTTGAACATCCTTGGAAATTAAGCCAGAAAGACGCGTCCCTGCCATTGGATTACGATCCTCGTAGACGCCCTCAGGGGCAATTGGGCGAGGTAGACGTGGGCTCAAAGGGGGAACTTGAGACCGTCGTCGCCAACCATCCGGAGGCAGGTTTCATTGCTGAGCTGCAACAGCAGACGATGGCATTGAGCCCTGAAAGGGAATGGACGTTGGAGGGCCTGATTTCCTGGCTGGATCGTCACATCGAGCACCAGGACATTCCCGCCGGGGAATCCGCGGAGTTTATGCGGAAAACGCTACGCGGCCTGATGACGAGGCTGGGAATCAAGGATGTCGACGTTTTGGCGTTGGACCGGTTCCGGCTACGTGATGAAATCGAAGAACGGATCAAAAAACACCGCGATGAGGAACGCAAAGCGGCCTTCCAGATGTTCATGGGATTAGACTCACCCCTGGTGGTGGATGCCAGGAGCGCCATGAACTTGAGGTCTCTGCAATACGAGCCGAGTTGGCTATACCAGGGAGCCTTCCGCTTTCAAAAACATTATTTCGGACACAAGCCGGGTGAATTGGCGGATGGAACCGAGGAGTTTGCGTGCGCGCAGTTCATCGACGGTCTCCCCGAGATTGATTATTGGGTGCGCAACCTGGTCCGCAAACCCTCATCTTTTCGCTTGCAGACATCGAAGGACTGGTTTTACCCGGACTTCCTGTGTCGGTTGAAGGATGGACGCATACTTGTCATAGAGTATAAAGGGAAGCACCTCTTCACGGACGCCGAAGAGAAGCGTATCGTCGGCAAGGTATGGGAATCTCGCAGCGAAGGTCGCTGTATTTTCAGCATGCCGACGAACAAGGATTTTGCGGAAATCCAGGCCATTCTGGCGCGCTCTCCCGGCTAGGCCGTCATGCCGCTTTCAGCCCCAATCCCCGCCCCCTGCTTCAGCGCCCCGGAGGCCAGGGAGTAGAACTCCTTCCAGGCCGATTCGACCTCGGGGGTCCAATCGGGGCCCAGGGCGTTTTGCAGCGCCCCGAGAAGCGGGGCGGCGGCCACGTCGTAGTGCTCCGCCCGGACGCCCATCACCGCGTTGAGGCGGCCCAGCCGGCGCGCGGCGGGAAGCAAGGTCTCCTCGGGCCTGCGCAGGTTGATCACGGCGAACGAAAGCATGTAGGTCAATTTTTCGGCCGCCTCCTCATAACCGAACCGGAAGGCGAGCTTGAGGGCGGGGTTTTGCTCGAAGAGGCGCTCGTAAAAGTTTTCAGAAACGTTACGCGCAGATCTTCCCAATTTCTTCCACGTGTCAATCACCAGTTGCATTTGTTCCATGCCCATGCATAAACCTCGCGTTTTCAGGCAGCGCTCCCGTCACGCCGCCGAATTGTCAGTTTCAGCGCAAAGGCCATACCAAAACAAAAAAGGCCCGCGCGGGCCTTTTTTGTTTCGAAACGTTTCGGAATCGTGGGATCGAAAATCGGGAGCGCGCGCTACAACAGCTGCAGCGGCGGCGGAGGCTCCTTGGGACGCGGACGCGCCGCGAGCAACCGGTCGAGAACCTGGTCCACGGCGACGCGCGCCAGATGGCGCGGGACATGGATCGGGGGAACATTGTTCCTGGCCTTTTGCCGCCAGGTCCACTCCGTCCACTGCGGCGCGCCCTTGCGAAGGGTTTCCATCCATACCGCGCCGAACATCCCGATCTGTCCCGTTCCGGGCTGCAGGTGCTTGAAGCGGAGCGTCAGGACGACCTCGGCGCCCGCGCTGTCCGCGGCCTCTTCCTGCCCGCGCAGGGAGAGGCGATAGCGCAGCTCCGTATGCACCTCTTCCTCGAAGCGGACCGGATCGAGGCCGGCTCGCGACAGCTCCGCCTTCACCACGGAATCGAACGGCTGGATGCGCAGAAAAAGGCTTTCGGAGGGGCCCGCATAGAGCTTGGCCGAAGAGGGCGCGCGCGCGGCGCGCAACGGGGCGCATTGCGTCAGGACCAGTCCCGCGCACGCAAGGGCGAGGGCCGAAAGAAGGCGGACGGACGGGTTTCTCATGGGCGAAAAGATATATTCGCGTCCATGAACATTGATCGCGTTTATACCCGGACCGGCGACGACGGAAAAACCTCCCTGCTGGGCGGAAGGCGCGTTCCGAAGGACCATTTGCGCGTGGAAGCCTACGGATGCCTCGACGAGGTCAATTCCGCCGTGGGCCTGTGCCGCGCCGCGGTCGCCGCCGAAAAAATTCCGGCCGCGGCCCGCCGCGCGCTCGACGCGCAGCTTCGGGAAATCCAGAACCGGCTCTTCGACGTGGGCAGCGTTCTGTCTTTCCCCGTCGCCCCCTCCGATAAAAAAAGCGCGTCGAAAACCGCCGCGCGCCTGCCCCTGCCCGGGGCGGAAGAAATCGCCGCGCTCGAAGCCTCCATGGACGCCCTGAACCGTTCCCTGAAACCGTTGAAGTCCTTCGTGCTGCCGGGAGGCTGCGCCGCCAACGCCTGGCTGCACCATTGCCGCGCCGCGTGCCGTCGCGCCGAACGCCGGGTCGTCACCCTCGCCCGCCGCGAGCCGGTTCCCCCCGCCGCGATCCGGTATCTCAACCGGCTATCCGACTGGTTCTTCGTGGCGGCGCGCTACGCCTCGGCCAAGGCCGGGGCGCCCGAACATCTCTGGGAATTTCCCTTGCGGGACCGATAGGGGGGCGACCCCCCGGATCGTCCCTACGTCAATTCCAAAACCCGTCGGGTTGATTCGTCCGCCAAGGCGGCCTCATACCTCGTCCTTCAGGGTTGCCCAAAATTCTGGCGGCTTCCGGTCTCTCAACGCGGGAAACGTCCGCCGCCAGGATTTCACGTGCGCCGCCGAGATGTCGGCGGAGACCACGCATTCCTCCGCGCCGGCTTGCGCCAGCAACTCTCCCTTGGGAGACACGAGGCGCGATCCGCCCGCATACGCCGTCCCGCGTTGGGTCCCCGCGCAGTTGACGCCCGCAACGAAGCTCTGGTTCTCGATCGCCCGTGCGCGCAACAGGACTTCCCAATGCTCGCGCCGGCTCTCGGGCCAGTTCGCCTGCACCGCCATCAGGTCGGCGCCCCGGCGCATGCCCGCGCGATAGAGTTCCGGAAAACGCAGGTCGTAACATACGGTGGACTGCAGGGTAAAGCCCTCCAGCGGGTGCAGGCGCACCTCGTTCCCGGCCCCGAACACCGCGTTTTCGCCTCCCAGCGAAAAGGGATGCATCTTCGCGTACTCCATCACCGCGCGCCCCTCCGGATCGAGAAGCACGCTGCGATTGGAAAGCTTCGTCGAGGGGGCGGGTTCCGTCGACACCGTCGACCCCAGCAACCAGGATTCGGTGCGGCGCGCCCAGCGGGATAAAAACGCGCGATCATCCCGCTGGACGGCTTCCACGCGCGCCGGATCCAGGCCTTCGGCGAGGGTTCCCAGGCTGAAAAGCTCGGGAAGAACGATCAGGGAGGCGGGAGGGATCGTTTCGGCGCGCAACAACGCTTCGACGCGCGCGCGGTTGTTTTCCGCGGCCAGGTTTTCGAGGGCGTGCTGAACGAGGAAAACGCGCATCTGGGATCGAAGGTAGAATTGCGGATCGACGCGCCCGTAGGGGCGATTCATGAATCGCCCTTGGGTCCGGTTCGCAATTCGTGATTCAGGACGTTTTCCCCCAGGGCCTGGACACCCAGGGATTTCCCGCATAATAAAACCGCAGCGGCGAATCGACGGCGACGGAGATGCCGACGCGGGGGCCCACGTGAATGGGAGCGCCCGCCGGCGGGCCTCCGGGGTAGCTGTCCGCCGTCAGCAGGCGGAAGGCGCCGCGGCCCAGGGGCATGGCGTTGTGCGCCGGCCCCAGTCCCAGCGCCTGGACGAGTTTGCCGGGACCGTTGCACAGGTTCCGGACGTCCTCGGTCCCGCGGCGGCGGCGCATGAGGTCAAGCCCCGCCAGGGGTTCCAGCGCGCGGATCAGCACGGCCTCGCCCGTTCCCGGCGGGCCCGTGACCACGTTGAAGCAACGGTGCATCCCATAGATGAGATAGATATAGGCGCGGCCGGGCGGGCCGAACATGGGCCGGGTGCGGGGCGTTTCGCCCCGGTGCGCGTGGCACGCCGGGTCGTCGCGAAGATACGCCTCGGTCTCGACGATCCGGCCGGCCGTCAGGCCTTCGGGGGCGCGGTGCTCCAGCACGGCGCCCAGCAGCGCGCGCGCCGCGAACGGCGTATCGGCAAGCAGGGAAACGGGAAAGGGCGTTTTGGGCACGGGTGCAAGATAACCGGAACCGGTTATTCAGGCACCCGTTGGGGCGCATGGCCATGCGCCCGTGCCCGGATCCCCTGGAAGCGCCCGTGAACCGTCGGCCGAGCAACCCAGGCGCCCGCATTTCTAATTTTGCGCCATGACCTTTATCGACCGCATTACCGCCTCCCTGCCCTGGCTCAAGACCGTCTTTTTGGGAAATTCCCTGCAAGCCTACCTGATGTGCCTTGTGACCGTGGTTTTCGGGGTGCTGCTGGTGTGGATCGTGGACAAGACCGTGGTGCGCGGGCTCAAGCGCCTGACGCGCCACACCGATTCCACCTTCGACGACTTCCTGATCGAGCCCGCGCTGTATGCGATCGTCGCCTACGTCGGGCTGCGCACCCTGTCGCTGAATCCTTCGCTGGCCAAGGGGCTCAAGGCCGCCGTGATGGTGATCGTGGCCGTCCAGGCGGTGCGCCTGGTGACGCGCATCCTGCAGGAAGTGCTCGAACGCCACATGGTCCACCGCGCGGGCTCCGTCGACATGGCCGACGCCGAACGCAAAAGCGTGCGCGGCATCCTGGTGTTCGTCCGCATCGTCGCCTGGGTGCTGGCCTCCATCCTGGTGCTGGACAATCTCGGGGTCAAGGTGTCTACCTTCGTGGCCGGCCTCGGCATCGGCGGCATCGCGATCGCGCTGGCCGCGCAGGCGGTATTGGGAGACCTGTTCTCCTACTTCGTGATCTTCTTCGACCGCCCGTTCCAGGTCGGGCACGCCATCAAGGTGGGAAATTTCCAGGGCGAGGTCGAAAGCATCGGCATCAAGACGACCCGCATTCGCAGCCTGAGCGGCGAGATCATCGTGATGTCCAACAAGTACCTGACCGATAACCAGGTGCAGAACTACCGCCTGCTCCAGCGCCGGCGGGCGCTGGTCACCTTCGATGTCGATTACGCGACCCCGAACGACAAGCTGCGCGACATCCCCAGGCTCGTCGGCTCCATCGTGGAAGGGATGGAAAACGCCACCTTGGACCGCGCGCATTTCCTGAGCTTCCAGGAATCCGGGTTGCGCTTCGAGACCGTGTTCTTCATCGAGGTGCCGGAGTACAACACCTATATGGATTCCCTGCAGGAGTTCAATCTCCGGCTCAAGGAGGGCCTCGAGGCGCGCGGGATCGGGTTCGCCGTCCCCACCCGGGTCATCCGGTCGGTCCCCGCCCCGGAATCCACGGCCGGGGCCCCCGGCGCCGCCTAGAAACCTTTTTGCGGCCCTTTTTTAGGCCCCTTATTTCCGCCTTATTTCCCTGAAATTGCCTACAGGTTTCGTTGATGTGACAATGAAACCGATATGAAACATACCTGAAACATCGTTTGGGTTCCTTTTGCCCCGCCAGGACGTCTTGGCACGCCGGATCGTCGGCGGAAACAAAGAGGGAATCGCCGGGCCATGTCCGGTTACAAGGTTTACCCTCGCACAAGAACCCCAGGGGCCATTGCTCCAAGGAGACAGCATGAAACAACATGTGTCCAGGATTTTTTCCGGCGCTCTGGCGATGAGCCTGCTCACCGGCGTCGCCTTCGGCCAAAACGATTCGGCCGTCTCGGCCGAGGAATTCGAGACCCTCAAGGGTCAGGTCGAGAGCCTGAACGAAGGCTTCCTCGTCACCAAGACCACGGTCGACAAACTCGCGAAGATCAAGGTTTCGGGTTACGTCCAGGCGCAGTACCAGATCGCCGACAGCAACGGAATCGCCTCGATGGCCGGCGGCAACTTCCCGGCGAACGCCAACCAGCGCTTCCTGATCCGCCGGGCGCGCCTGAAGACGGTGTACGACAACATCACCAGCCAGCTCGTCATCGAAGTGGAGGCACGTCCTTCCGGGGTTTCGCTCAAGGACGCCGAGGTCATCCTCAATGAGCCCTGGCTTAAGACTTTCAGCCTGGCGGCCGGTTACATGGACCGTCCCTTCGGCTTCGAGATCGGGTATTCTTCCTCGGCCCATGAGGCGCCCGAGCGCGCCCGCGTTTACCAGGCCGTTTTCAAGGATGAGAAGGACCTCGGGCTGAAGTTCGAGGCCAACCCCACGGACCGCATGGGATTTCTGCAATACCTCAACTACAAGGGCGGCATTTACACGGGAACCAGCGGCTATAACGGCGGCACCGGAGACGAAATCGACAGCACCGTGGACCTCATCGGCCGCGTCGGATTCAAGCTTCCGTTTTATGACCTCGGGCTCGCCGTCGACGGCGGCGCCTCCTACTACCTCGGTTCGGTGCTCAGCCTGAACGACACCTCCTGGGTGATGAGGGGCGATACCGCCCTCCTCGCTTCCACCGGCAACCAGAAAAAGCGCCTGGAGCGCAATGCCTTCGGCGTGGACGCGCAGGTTTATTACACCATTCCCGTGATCGGGGACCGTTTGGGAGGCACGTCGCTGCGCGGGGAGTACCTCTGGGGACAGACTCCCGGCACGCTCGCCTCGAACGGCCCTTACGGGGCCTCCGTCGCGGGCACGCAAACCGCCGTGCGCAATTTCTCCGGCTGGTACGCCTCCTGGATCCAGAACTACGGCGACAAGCTTCAGAGCGTGGTCAAGTATGACGTCTTCGACCCGAACACCGACGTGACGGGAGCGCGGGTGGGCGTCGCCACCGGCGGCAGGCTGTCCAAGGAAGACCTCAAATACACCACGCTCGGCCTGGGCCTGATCTATTACTGGGACGAGGCCGTGCGCATCACGATGTACTGGGATTTCGTCACGAACGAAAAAGCCGGAGGCACCGCTAATGGCGTGAACGCGGCCTTCGGAAAGGACCTGAAGGACAACGTCGCGACCTTGCGCGCGCAGGTGAAATTCTAGGCACCTCCCCGAAAAAAAGGCGCTCCGGCCCTCGCCGGAGCTACCGGAATCTTGAAGCCGAACTGAAACGAAATGGAAACAATCCACGCATTCAATCGGGTCCCGAGCGGGTTAACTTTTAACCCCTCAAGGCCTAAAACCAAGGAGAAATCGATGAATTTCAAGAAAATCACAGCCGCTTTGCTGCTGGCGGCCTTGCCGGCCCTCCCTTCCTTTGGCGCCGAGACGATCACGGTCAAGGGCTCCGACACCATGGTGATCCTGGCCCAGCGCTGGGCCGAGGTGTACATGGCCGAACATACCAACGTGTCGATCCAGGTTACCGGCGGCGGCTCCGGCACGGGCATTTCGGCCCTGATCAACGGCACCACCGACATTTGCAATTCCTCCCGGCCGATGAAGCCCGCCGAGCGGCAGAAGCTCAAGGAGCGTTATAACTCCCTGGGCGTCGAGATCAAGGCGGCCCGCGACGGCCTCGCCCTCTACGTCCACCCCAGCAGCCCGATCCAGGAGCTCTCCATCGCCCAGGTGCGCGACATCTATTTGGGAAAAATCAAGAACTGGAAGGAAGTGGGCGGACCCGACGCGAAAATCCTCCTCTACGGCCGCGAGAACAACTCCGGCACCTATGAATACTTCCGCGACCACGTGCTCGAGGGCAAGGACTTCACCGCCTCGATGCAGAGCCTGCCGGGAACGGCGGCGGTCGTGAACGCCGTGTCCAAGGACAAGCTGGGCGTCGGTTTCGGCGGCGCGGCCTACGGCAAGGGAATCCGCGAACTCAAGATCAAGAAGGACGCGAACTCGAAGGCCTATGCGCCGACGCCCGAGTCGATCAAGTCCGGCGAATACCCGATCTCCCGGTACCTGTTCCTGTACCTGAAGGCCCGCCCGACCGGCGAGCTGAAGGCCTACATCGACTGGATCCTGAGCGCCGAGGGCCAGAAGCTGGTCGCCGACGTCGGTTACTTCCCGATCCGCTGAGCCCCACCGGCCACTTCCCAGCCCTCCTTAGATAAGGCGCTTCCGTGACCGAACCCAACAACCCCCGGCCGGACTTTTCGAAGTCCGGCCCCCCGGGCAGCCTCTCTCTGAGAAATCGGAGCGGCCGGTCCCGGCGATTCTGGGAGGGCGCCCTGGAGCAGGGCATCCGCCTGGTCGCCATCATTTGCGTTCTCATCATCTTCCTGATTTTCGTGTTCGTGTTCAAGGAAGCGGCGCCGATCCTGACCGGAAAGCTGCAGACCACGCACGCGGTGGTCGAGGACCTTGGTGAAATGGAATCCTACGGCGAAGCGCCGGAGGAAACCGAACTGCACGTCGAACTCGTCCAGCGCGAAGCCGGCGAGGGCGAGAAACTCGACCTTCCTCATCTCGCCGGCCCGACCTGGCAGCCCACGTCGCTGACGCCCCGGTTCGGCCTTCTTCCCCTGTTCGTCGGCACGCTGAAGGTCACCCTCGTGGCCCTGTTGATCGCGGTCCCGGTCGGCGTTATGGCCGCCCTGTACACCGCGTCCTTCGCCCCCAAATGGGTCAAGGAAATCATGAAGCCCACCATCGAAATCCTCGCGGGCATCCCCTCGGTCGTGATCGGCTTCTTCGCGCTCGTCATCCTCGCCAGCCTGCTGCAATCGGTCTTCGGCACCCAATACCGCCTGAACGCCCTGGTGGGCGGGCTCGCGCTCTCCTTCGCCGTCATCCCCATCATCTATACCGTCTCCGAGGACGCCCTGGCCACGATCCCGCGCTCCCTGACCGAGGCCAGCCTCGCGCTCGGGGCGACCCGCTTCGAGACCGCCTGGCACGTCGTGCTTCCTGCCGCCCTCCCCGGCGTGGTCGCCGCCGCCCTGCTGGGCCTGGGCCGCGCCTTCGGCGAGACCATGATCGTCCTGATGGCCACCGGCAACGCCGCGCTGCTCACCCCCTCCCTGGTCGAGCCCGTGCGCACCCTCTCGGCCACCATCGGCGCCGAGATGGCCGAGGTCGTCTTCGGCGACACGCACTACACCGTCCTCTTCTTCATCGGCACCTTGCTCTTCCTCGTCTCCTTCGCCTTGAACGCCCTCGCCGAGATCTTCGTGCGCGGGTTCCTCCTCAAGCGCTTCCGCGGGATGGCCTCATGAGCGCCGGGAAACGGTCGATCTTCCGGGCCCTGCAGGGCCGGCTGGTCCTGGTCATCGCCGGCGGCAGCGCGCTGTTCTGCATCGCCATGGTGTTCTGGATCCTGGGCACCATCATCCACGGCGGCATCAGCCACCTGAGCTGGGAATTCCTGACCGCGGCGCCGTCCGGGGGCATGACCGAGGGCGGCATCTTCCCCGCCATCATCGGCACCTTCTTCCTGGTGATCATCATGTCCCTGGTCGGCGTGCCCTTCGGGACCGTGACCGCCCTGTACATGACCGAGTACGCCAGCCGCACCTCCTTGATGGTGCGCGTCGTGCGCTTCGCCGTGAACACCTTGGCGGGCATTCCCGGCATCGTCTTCGGCCTGTTCGGCCTGGGATTCTTCATCCAGTTCATGGGCGGCGGCCTGGACCGCCTCTTCAACGGGGGCCAGTTGCACTGGGGCCAGCCCACCTTGCTGTGGGCCAGCCTCACCATGGCCCTGCTCACGCTTCCCGTGGTCATCGTGTCGGTGGAAGAGGCGCTGAGAACCGTGCCGCGCGACATGCGCGAAGCCAGCCTGGCCCTCGGCGCCACCAAGTGGCAGACCATCTGGAAAATCGTTCTCCCCCAGAGCATGGGGGGCATTCTCACGGGCGCCATCCTGGCCGTGAGCCGCGGCGCGGGCGAGGTCGCCCCGATCCTGTTCACGGGCGCGGCCTACTTTTTGCCCGACCTGCCCAATGAGCTTTCCGACCAGTTCATGGAACTGGGCTACCACCTCTACATCATGGCCACGCAAAGCCCCGACGTCGAGAAGACCATGGGCATCCAGTACGCCACCACGCTCGTCCTCCTTTTGCTTACCTTCACCCTAAACTTCTCCGCCATCGCCTTGCGCGCGCGCCTGCGCCGCCGCCGGGTGCCGGTATGATCGCCGTCAGGACGCCCCGCATGACCGAGACCGCCATTCATTCCATCAAGCTGACGGTGCGGGACCTGAACCTGCACTACGGAAGCAAGCACGCCCTGCAAGACATCAACCTCGACATCCGCGAGCACAAGGTGACTGCGCTCATCGGCCCCTCGGGCTGCGGCAAGTCGACCTTTTTGCGCACCCTCAACCGGATGAACGACCTGATCGAAGGCGTCAAGATCTCGGGCGAGGTGAAGATGGCCGACCGCAACATCTACGCCGAGGGCGTCGACACCGTGGAGCTCCGCAAGCAGATCGGCATGATCTTCCAGCGCTCCAATCCCTTCCCCAAGTCGATCTACGAGAACGTGGCCTACGGCCCGCGCATTCACGGGCTTTCCAACAAGGCCGAGATGGACGCGCTGGTGGAAAAAAGCCTCCGGCAGGCCGCCCTGTGGGAAGAGGTCAAGGACGAGCTCGGCAAGAACGCGCTGGCCCTCTCGGGCGGCCAGCAGCAGCGCCTGTGCATCGCGCGCGCGCTGGCCGTGAGCCCCGACGTGCTGCTGATGGACGAGCCCGCCTCGGCGCTCGACCCCATCGCCACCGCCAAGATCGAGGAGCTCATCTACGAGCTCAAGAACCGCTACACCATCGTCATCGTCACGCACAACATGCAGCAGGCAGCCCGCGTCTCCGACGACACGGCCTTTTTCTACATGGGCAAGCTGATCGAATTCGACGCCACCGAGCGCATCTTCACCAGCCCCAAAGAGCGTCAGACCGAAGACTACATCACCGGAAGGTTCGGCTAATCATGGAAAGACATTTCGAAAGGGACCTCGCCCAGCTGCGCAACAAGCTCGAGGAGATGGTCAGGCTTTGCAACGAAAGCATGGACTCGGCCTCGCAGGCCTTCCTCGAATCCAACGCCCAGGCCGCCGAGCGCGCCTTCCTGAACGAGCGGCGCATCAACCAGCTCGAGATCGAGATCGACCACGACGTGGTGGACTGCTTCGCGCTGTTCCAGCCCGTGGCCGTCGACCTGCGCTTTTTGCTGGCCATCCTCAAGATCAACAACGACCTGGAGCGCATCGCCGACCACGTCGTCAACATCTGCCAGTCGGCGGTCACCTGCGCCTCGCAGCCGCCCGCGACCCGGCTGGAGCTCGCGCGCATGTTCGAGCTCGCGCGCAACATGTTCACCGACGCCTGCCGCAGCTTCTTCGACAAGGACCTGCAGACCGCCCGCGCGGTGCTGGAAACCGACGACATGGTCGACGGCCTCAATCGCTCCACCATCCGCGAGGCCGTGCAGCTCGTCAAGGGCGGAACCCTTTCCCTCGAGTCGGCGCTGGAGCTCATGCGCATCGCCCGCAACCTCGAGCGCATCGGCGACCTCTCCACCAACATCGCCGAGGAAGTCATCTTCCACGTGCAGGCCAAGGTGATCAAGCATGGGGACGATCAGAGATAAGAGAAGGGGTAAACGAGTTGGGAGTTGAGGGTTGGGGGTTGGGAGTAAGCAACACAAACCGGCTCTTGATTTCGGACCATAAAAAGGCGGCTCATGCGGGCCGCTTTTTTTGGTTTTTTGGGCGCCTGCATCAGATACTGTAGGAAGTATCAGGCGCTATGCTTCGCGTTCTCTCCCAACCCCCAACTCGCAACCCCCAACGCTTCTTTTTTAACCCCCGCAGCACTTCTTGTATTTCAACCCGCTGCCGCAGAAACAGGGATCGTTCCTCCCCACCGTGGCCGAGACGTTGCGGACAGTCTCGCCCTTGCGGCTTCCGTCCTCGCGCAGCGACGCGCGGAACCTGGGGGCCAGGGCCTCCGCGCACATGCGGAGCGCGCCCGCGGCCGGAAAGCGGCCGCTTTCCTTGAGGAACCCGAAAAAACCGTCGAGCAGCTCCGGCAGCGCCCGCTTGGCGGCCGCGGGCAGGTTCAGATGGCCCATGTCCTGCAGCAGAACGCTTTCCACCACGGCCGGGGTCAGGGCGGCCAGGGCGGGCGCGCCGCGCAGGGCCGCGCGGTCGAAGAAGGCCGACAGCGCCTGCTCCGCATGCTCCTTCACCTCGGGAGGCAGGAACAAAAAATGCTGCGACTCGGCGTACTCGGCGACGTAGGATTCGGGAGATTCGAACATGGTGCGGTTGCGGCAGGCGCTGCGTACGGGCGCGATTAAATCGCGCCCCTGCAAGCGCCTACCGCAACCCCTCCTGCGGGCTGCTCGCGCTGCCGTACAGCTTGCGCGGGATCCTGCCCGAAAGCCAGGCGTCGCGCCCCGCCTCGGTCGCCTGCCGGAAGGCCCGCGCCATGCGCACGGGATCGCCGGCGGCGGCGATGCCGGTGTTGCACAAAATGCCGTCGACCCCGAGCTCCATCGCGCGGGCCAGGTCCGAGGCGGTCCCCATCCCGGCGTCCACGATCACCGGGCACGACAGCGATTCCATGATCATGCGGATGTTGTTCTCGTTCAGGACGCCCTGGCCGCTCCCGATCGGGGATCCGGCGGGCATCACCGCGGCCACCCCCAAATCCTCCAGCCGCTTGGCGAGAACCGGGTCGTCGCTCGTATACACCAACACGGTGAAGTCTTCCTCCACGAGCCGCTTCGCGGCCTCGTAGGTCCCCAGCGGGTCGGGAAGCAAGGTCTTGGCCTCGGCCAGCACCTCGAGCTTGATCAGGTTCATGCCCTGGGCCCGGGACAACCGCGCGATCCGCAGGGCGTCCTCGACGTTGTAGGCGCCGGCGGTGTTCGGGAGCAGAACGTATTTCTTGGGGTCGATGAAGTTGAGGATGTTTTCTTCTTCGGGCCCGTCGAGCTTCACCCGGCCCAGGGCCACCGTGACCATCTCGGCGCCCGACGCCTCATGCGCCCGCCGCATGATGTCGAAGGTGGGGTATTTTCCGGTGCCGACGATCAGGCGGGAAGTATAGGTGCGTCCGCCGATGACGAAAGGTTTATCCAGGGAACTATCAGGAATCATTCCTGAAAAATGCCTTATTTGGGGCGGGAAAAAGAGGTCCCGGACCCCAAAAGGGCCGAAATTGACCGTTTAAGCGGTTGATGGAGGCCTTTCTGGAGATTACCTTTACATCCTCAATTTTTTTGCGAAAACTGGAGTTTGGGAATGAAGGCCGACATCCATCCGAATTATACGGTTCAGAACTTTAACTGCTCTTGCGGTAACGTGATCGAACTGCCGTCCACGACCAAGGGCCAGGGCATCGAAATCTGCTCGAACTGCCATCCGTACTACACGGGCAAGCAGAAGACCATCGATTCCGGCGGCCGCATCCAGAAGTTCACCTCGCGTTACACCACCGTGGTGGGCGCCGCGCGCAAGACCCGCAAGGAAGCTCCGGCCAAGGCCGAGGCCGCCCCGGCTGCGGTTTCTAAAGATGGCGCCAAGGAAAAGGTCTCCAAGGTGAAGGTCAAGGCTGCAAAGGCCGCTCCTGTCGCCGAAGCCGCTCCGGCCGCCGCCGCCGAAGAAACGGCCGCGGCCGAGTAACATGACCCTGCGGTCCCTGCTTCTGCGCATTCACGCGGGCTGGGTCCACCTGCTCAACATCGAGGCTTCCGACGCCGCGGAGAATACCCGCGGCCCGGAAGCCTCTTCTGTTTCCACCGGTTCTTCCGAGCCGAAGCTGGACGAACTGGACATCGCCCTGGACCCCATCGGCGGTCAGGCGGTGGTCGAGGGCGTCCTGATGCGAGCCCCGGGCCGCATCGCCATCGCGGCCCGCGCGCCCGACGGCACGATCGCCATCCAGAGCCGCGAGTTCGTTCCCTTCGCCAAGCGCCATCCCCTCCTTGCCCTCCCCATCCTGCGCGGCGCGGCCTCCCTGATCGAGGCCTTGTACATCGGGACCCAGGCCCTGAACTGGTCGGCGGGCATCCAGGAAAACAAGCCCGAGGCCGCCCTCGAGAACGCCCAGCCCTCGAGCCTGGGCGCCAAGGCCCTCGCGGCGGGCACCTTGGTGGTTTCCTTCACTTTGGCCCTGGGCCTCTTCCAGCTCCTGCCCTACGGTGCGGCGTCCTTCCTCGTCGGCGGTAGCGCCGACGAGCCGCAGAACCCCCTGTTCTTCAACGCCACCGCCGGCGGCGTGCGGATCACGCTCCTGCTTATCTATCTCTACGCGCTTTCCTTTTTGCCCGACATCCGCCGCCTGTTCCAATACCACGGCGCGGAGCACAAGTCCATTTTCTCGCACGAAAGCGGCGCGGGCCTCACGCCCGGCGCGGTCGCGCGCCAGACCCGCTTCCACCCCCGCTGCGGCACCTCCTTCATCCTGATCGTCGCGCTGACCTGCATCCTGTTCTTCTCGATCTTCGACGCCATCCTGCTGCACGGCATCGGCTACGCCTACCCGAACTTCCTCGTGCGCTTCCTGGTGCACCTGCCCTTCGTGCCCGTCGTGGCCGGGCTCTCGTTCGAGTTCCTAAAGGCCTCGGCGAAGCACCAGGACTCCAAATGGATCCGCCCCCTGATCACGCCGGGCTTGTGGCTGCAGCGGATCACGACGCGCGAGCCTGACGAGAAGCAAATCGAGGTGGCGATCGCCTCGGCGAAGGCGGCCATAGCCGCATAAGAGTTGTTGGTTGTTGGTTGTTCGTTGTTGGAAAAGACAACCCGCACCCCCCATTAAAATCCCCTTAAATGTCGGACCTCAATAAATCCTGCGGTTACGCTTTGTGTTTGCGTTTTCCAACAACCAAGTACCAACAACTAACAACCCGCCCGCACCCCTTCCTCATCTCCGGAAATAACCTAAACTAAAGACATGCACTCCCTGGATTTTCTTCAGGACCTCGCGCTGGTCATGATCGTGGCCGGGATGGTCACCATCCTCTGCCACCGCTTCAAGCAGCCGGTGGTGCTGGGCTACATCATCGCCGGCCTTATCATCGGGCCGCACACTCCTCCCTACAACCTGATCCAGGACAAGGGCACCGTCCAGATCCTTTCGGAGCTCGGCGTTATCTTCCTGATGTTCAGCCTGGGGCTCGAGTTCAGCCTGCGCAAGCTGCGCAAGGTCGGTTCGACCGCCTTCATCGCCGCCACGCTCGAGATCATTTTGCTGATGTTCGTGGGCTACCAGATCGGCAGGTTCTTCGACTGGAAGCCCATGGACAGCCTGTTCCTGGGCGCCATCCTCGCCATTTCCTCGACCACCATCATCATGAAGGCCTTCCATGACCTGAAGCTCGGCAAGTCGAAGTTCGCCGGCCTCGTATTCGGAATCCTGATCGTGGAGGACATGCTCGGCATCGTGCTGATCGCCCTGCTCTCGGGCATCGCCAAGACAGGCACCCTTCAGGGCGTGGACGCCGCGGTGACCATCGGGCAACTGGGGGTATTCCTCGTGGTCTCGCTGGTCATCGGCCTCATCGCGGTCCCGCGCCTGATCAGCTTCGTCGCGCGCTTCGCCAGCGCCGAGATGCTTCTGATCACCGTGCTGGGGCTTTGCTTCGGCTTCACGTTGATCACGGTCAAGCTCGAATACAGCCTCGCGCTGGGAGCCTTCCTGATCGGCGCCATCCTCGCCGAAGCCAAGGAACTGGGCAAGATCGAGACCCTCATGCATCCCATCCGCGACATGTTCAGCGCGGTGTTCTTCGTCTCGGTGGGCCTCATGATCAACCCGGCGCTGATCCTGGAACATTGGGTCGCCATCGCCGTGATCTCGGTGGCCGTCATCGTCGGCAAGGTGCTTTCCTGCGGACTCGGCACCTTCCTCGCGGGGCACGACATCCCCACCTCCACGCGCGTGGGCATGAGCCTCTCCCAGATCGGCGAGTTCTCCTTCATCATTGCCGCCCTCGGCCTCACGCTCGGGGTCACCAGCGGTTTCCTCTACCCCATCGCCGTGTCCGTCTCGGCCATTACCACCTTGACCACCCCCTACCTGATCCGGGCTTCCGACCCCTTCTCGGGATGGCTGGTGCGCCATTCCCCGAAGACCGTCGTGTCCTACGCCAATCTGTATACCCACTGGTACGGGCAGTTCAAGCAGGAGCGGCGCGAAGGCGCGGTGCGCAAGATCCTCCGCCGCATCATGGGGCAGCTGGGCATCTTCCTCAGCTTCATCGCGGGCTCCCTGCTCGCCGCCGCGGGGCTCGCCCGCCTCGCGAAGAGCTACATCCCCCTCGCGCGCGAATGGCCCATCGCCGTGAACTCAGTGCTGTGGCTCGCGGCCATCATCGCCGTCCTCCCCGTGTACATCGCCGCCTTCCGCAAGCTCAAGGCCCTCGGCATGATTCTCGCCGAACTGGGCATCACCGAAAAGGGAAACTGGGAGAAGCGCGCCGAGGTGCGCGCCATCGTCGCCAACGGGTTCCTCACCTTCGCCTTGATATTATTGGCCGGATTCACGTTCGGGCTCAGCTACGCCGTGCTGCCCTCGCTGTACATCATGCCCCTGCTCGCCCTGATCGTGGGTCTGCTCGTGTATTTCCTGCGCGACTCCTTCGACAAGGTCTACTTCCAGGGCAAGGCCGCCCTGGCCGAAACCTTCGCCAAGCCGGCGCCGGTGGGGACGCACGACGCGCCCGCCATCGAGCCCGACGCGGAGTCGGCCGCCATGCTGCGGCGCGAGGAGGCGCGTCTCGAAACCTTGGTGATGAGCGCCGATATGTCGGGCACCTCGCGCAGCCTGCGCGAACTGGAGCTCAGGACACAGACGGGGGCCTTGGTGGTGGGGATCGGCCGCGAGTCCGTCGGGACGCTCATCAACCCGGCGGCCGATGAAGTGCTCCACGCGGGCGACAAGGTGATGCTGTTCGGGAACACGGAGCAGCTCGAGAATGCGTTCCAACTCCTGTCCGGAGGGGCGGAGCACGCGACGGAGACGGGCGGAGAGAAGGTCTAGGCCAGTTCCTCGAGCTCTTCCCACCGTTTGTACGTCGCCGCCAACTCGGCATCCAGCGCGGCCTGTTTCGCGTTGGCCGCGGCCAAGTCCGCCGGAGCCTGCTTATAATAGCCCGGATCGCCCATCGCCTCGACGCCCTTGGCGATCGCCGCTTCGAGTTCCTCGATCTTCTTCGGCAGCGCCTCGCGCTCCTTCTGTTCCTTGAAGGAGAGCTTGCGTTTCGCCGGCTGGGCCCCCGCCTGCGCGGGGGTAACGGCAGGAGACCTGGATGCGCCGGACTTCGACCTCGCCGCCGCCTCGCGCGCCAAGCGCTCTTCGTGCTGCCGCTTCCAGTCGCTCCACCCGCCCACGAAGTCCTCGACCACCCCGTCGGGGCCGATGGACAAGGTCGAGGTCGCGACGTTGTCGAGGAACTCGCGGTCATGGCTCACCACCAGAACCGTTCCCTCGAATTCAACCAGCAACTCCTCCAGCAGGGCCAGGGTCTCGATGTCAAGATCGTTGGTCGGTTCATCGAGCACCAGCACGTTGCCGGGGCGCGTGAAGAGCTTCGCCAACAGCAGGCGGTTGCGCTCGCCGCCGGACAGCATCCCGGCCTTGATCATGGCCCGCTTGGGGTCGAACAAAAAGCTTTGCAGGTAGGTCATCACGTGCGTGCGCTTGCCGGCCACCTCGACCCACTCCTGGCCTCCGCCGATGTTGTCCCGCACGGTCTTCTCGGGATCGATCTGCGCGCGCAGCTGGTCGAAGTACAGCACCTGCAGCGACGCCCCCAGCTTGAGGGTGCCGCTGACGGGCTTCAACTGCCCCAGCAACAGGCGCAACAGCGTGGTCTTCCCCGCTCCGTTCGCGCCCAGCAGCGCCACCTTGTCCCCGCGGTGAATGATGGTCGAGCACTCCGTGATGATGGGCTTGTCCCCATAAGAGAACGTCAGGTTCTCGGTCTCGACGATTTTGTCTCCCGACCGGTCCGACTCGCCGAACGCCAGCGTGGCCGTTCCCTGCCGCTCCCGGCGCGCCGCGCGCTCCAGCCGTTTGGCCTGCAAGGCTCGCACGCGCCCCTCGTTGCGCGCCCGCCGCGCCTTGGGGCTCCGGCGCGCCCACGCCTCCTCCTGCGCCAGCTTCTTGTCGAAGTCGGCCCACTCCTTCTCCTGCGCCTCCAGCAGGGCTTCCTTGCGCACCAGGAAGGTGTCCCAGTCGCAGGCCCAGTCGTAGACCTGCCCGCGGTCCAGCTCCAGGATGCGGGTCGCCATGCGCCGTAAAAAGGCACGGTCATGGGTAATGAAAAGCAGCGCCGTGTTCGACGACTTTAGCAAGTCCTCCATCCAGTCGATGGATTGAATGTCCAGATGGTTCGTCGGCTCGTCCAGCAACAGCACATCCGGCTCCGAGGCAAGCGCCCGGGCCAGCAACACGCGGCGCTTCTGCCCGCCCGACAGCGAAGAAAACAGGGTGTCGGGCTTCAGCCCCACCTTGTCGATCCACAGCTCGGCCTCCATCTCGACCTTCCAGTCGCCCTCGGCCTCGTGGTGCGCGGCCCCTTCGGCCACGATTTCCGCGATCGTCCCGGGCAGGCCCTCGGGAATGTCCTGCGGCAAGTACGCCACCCGCGTCCCCGGCGTCACGATGATCTCGCCGCTGTCCGGCTTGTGCTCGCCCAAAAGCAGGCGCATCAAGGTGGTCTTGCCCGCCCCGTTGCGCCCGGTAAGGCAGACGCGTTCGCGGGGCTCCAGCATAAAGGAAATCCCGTCCAGGAGGGCGGGGCCGCCCACGTGGAAACTAACGTCTCGCATGCCTAATAACGCCATTTTACGCCCATTCGATCAGTGTTTAGGGGGTTAAAGGTAGTTGTTGGTTGTTAGTTGTTGGTTGTTGGAAAACGCCTTCCAGTCGTACTATATCGCGTTTCGTGCCGACCGTTCTGCCCGAACGCCTTCTCGAACGCTTTCAATCAATCCGTTCAGCGGCCGGGCGACGCCCTGGAGCCCTTGATCGAGGATCTCCATTTTTTCCTGGGACAAATACCCCACTTGTTCCGCGATGATGAGAAGCGTTTGCAACTCAGCCAGACTCCCGCGCGCAATGCAAAGATGATGAAAAAACTCTCGCTTATAATAACGCGCCTGGCCCTCGGCGATATTCGCGGGCACCGAGACGGCAGCACGCCGAATCTGATCCGTCAAGGCGAAACGTTCATAGGCGGGGAAATCCTGCAGACAAGCATAAATGTCCGGGATCAAAGAAACGCTCTCTCTCCAAACATGCAGTTCTCGATAGCTTTTTTTGGACATTGAATCCTCCTTGCCTCACAAACTGCATATCCGGGCCCAAACTCGTCGTGACTACCGTCACACAATTTGCCAATGAGAACAGGTACTTCCCCGGATTTCCCTTGTGTTCACCAACACCCGACAACCAACAACCAACAACCCTCGCTTTTCTATCTTTTCCCACCCAAATGAATCTCCGCGACCAAGCCCGCAAAACCATCGAGCGCTACCAGGAAGTCGAAGGCCGCCTCCAAAGCCCCGACGTCCTCGCCGACCAGGCCAAGGTGCGAGATCTCTCCAAGCAGCACAAGGACCTCCAGGAGCCCGTGGAGCGTTCGCGCGCCTACCTGGAAATGCTGGCGGACCTGGAGACCTGGAAGAAGGGGGCCGAGGATAATTCCGACCCGGAAATGCAGGGGATGGCGCGCGAGGAAGTCGCGCGCATCGAGGAGGCGCTTCCCGGCATCGAACAGGCCCTGAGCTTTCTGTTCATCCCGAAGGATCCCGCCGACGAGCGCGGGGTCATGCTGGAAATCCGGGCGGGCACGGGAGGCGACGAGGCGAGCCTGTTCGCGGGAGACCTTTTCCGCATGTACCAGTATTACATCGCCACGCGCGGCTGGCGGCTGGAGGTGCTGAGCAACAGCGAGGGCACGGCGGGGGGCTTCAAGGAGGTCCTGGCCGAGGTGACGGGCGACGGCGTTTACGGCGTGCTCAAGTACGAGAGCGGCGTGCATCGCGTGCAGCGCGTTCCCGACACCGAAACGCAGGGCCGCGTGCACACCTCCGCGGCGACCGTGGTGGTGATGCCCATCGCGGACGAGATGGACGACATCCAGATCCGCGACGAGGATCTCAAGATCGACACGTTCCGCGCCGGCGGCGCGGGCGGCCAGCACATCAACAAAACCGATTCGGCCGTGCGCATCACCCATCTGCCCTCGGGCATGGTGGTGGCTTGCCAGGACGAGCGTTCGCAGCACAAGAACCGCGCCAAGGCCATGAACGTGCTGCGCTCGCGCCTGCTGGACGCCCGCCTCGCCGAGGCCGAAGCCAAGGAGTCCGCCGCCCGCAAGTCCCTGGTGGGCACGGGCGACCGCTCGGCTAAGATCCGCACCTACAACTTCCCGCAGGGCCGCGTCACCGACCATCGCATCAACCTCACGCTGTACAAGCTCGACGCCGTGATGAAGGGCGACATTCAGGAGCTGATCGACGCCCTGGCGCTCGAGGCCAGCGCGGAGAAGCTGCGGGCGCTGGAGCGGCAGGGGTGAGGAATGGGAGTTGTTGGTTGTTAGTTGTTGCTTCGACTCGGTTCATCCCCTGCCGTTGTTGGAAAAATGGGCAACCTTGCGGCCGCCTTCCTTTCCAACAACCGACAACCAACAACTAACAACGTTCAGGGATCGCCCCCGATCATGTCTTCCTCCCCCGACACCCGGCTCCTCTCCGTCCTCACCAAGGCCGCCGACTATCTCCGCGGAAAATCCGTCCCCAACCCCCGGCTCGACGCCGAACTGCTGCTGGCGCGCACCTTGGGGATCAAGCGCCTCGACCTCTACCTGCAGTTCGACCGCCCGCTGGAGGAGTCCGAGCTCGCCCCCTACCGCGAGCGCATCCGGCGTCGCGGCAAGCGCGAGCCCCTGCAGCACATCGAGGGCGAATGCGCCTTTCGTGAACTGACGCTCAAGTGCGACCGGCGCGCGCTGATTCCCCGTCCCGAGACCGAGATCCTCGTCGATCTGCTCAAGCAGCACCTGCCGCCCGTCGAGCGCCCGCGCGTGGTCGACGTGGGAACCGGCACCGGGGCCATCCTCCTCTCGGTAACGTGCGAGTTACCCCAGTGCGAGGCCTGGGGCGGCGACGTCTCGCCCGCCTGCCTGGAGCTGACGCGCGAGAACGCGGCCCTCAACGGCCTGCCGGAGCCCCGCCTTTTCGAAAGTGATTTATTTGGCGGGTTCCCGGAGGATCTTCGCTGGGACGCCGTCGTGTCGAACCCGCCCTACATCGGCGAAGCCGAGGAGGCCTCGCTGGAGGCGGAGGTTCGCGAATTTGATCCCCGTAACGCTTTGTTCGGAGGCCTCGAGGGCTGGGAAATCCCCCTCGCCCTGCTGACGGCCGCGCGGGAGCGCCTCGCGCCCGGCGGGGTCCTGCTCATGGAGATCGCTCCCCCCCAATTCAGCCTCCTCAAAACCCGGGCTTTGGAACAGGGCTGGACCCGTGTGCAAGGTTTCCCCGATTATCAACAATCGGACCGTTTTTTGGTCGCCTGGAAGTAACGTTTTCACCCCGAAACCGGCATAATTCTATAACTATCAACACCTGTTGATAGAATGCGCATGGAGACCCCATTCCCTGCCCCGAAAATCTGAAATTTCCCTAATTTCTTGCTTAACAACCCCTTGCAAGGGGCGCTCATCCTTCTTAATTTATCCCTCCCGCAGTCAGTAAACCTTTCGAGGTGCTGAAGCGGCGGCTCACCCCAGCGGTAGCCGGCCCCTTGACAGTAGAAGAGAGTAAGGAGAAGGCGAGTAGGCCTTGGGCTTTTTGGACTTTTGTCCAACAAAGAGAGTCAAACTCCGGAAATACATTGAGTTTCGAACAGAACAGATAAAATCAGCAAGCATAGGATCTTACGGAGAGTTTGATCCTGGCTCAGAACGAACGCTGATGGCGTGCTTCATACATGCAAGTCGAGCGCGTAGCAATACGAGCGGCGAACGGGTGAGTAACGCGTGAACAATCTGCCTTGAAGTGGGGGACAACCATTCCAACGGATGGCTAATACCGCATAGGATTTGGGGAAGGCATCTTCCCTTCATGAAAGCATTTATGCGCTTCAAGATGAGTTCGCGTCCCATTAGCTAGTTGGCGGGGTAACGGCCCACCAAGGCGACGATGGGTAGCCGGCCTGAGAGGGTGTCCGGCCACATTGGGACTGAGATACGGCCCAGACTCCTACGGGAGGCAGCAGTAGGGAATTTTGCGCAATGGACGAAAGTCTGACGCAGCAACGCCATGTGTGGGATGACAAGTGTTGTTCGGAATCACTGGGCGTAAAGGGAGCGTAGGCGGATGTTTAAGTTGGATGTTTAAAACCGAGGCCTAACCTCGGAGCGGCATCCAAAACTGGGCATCTTGAATAGGTCAGAGGCTGGTGGAATTGGAGGTGTAGCGGTGGAATGCGTAGAGATCTCCAAGAACACCTATTGCGAAGGCAGCCAGCTGGGACCATATTGACGCTGAGGCTCGAAAGCATGGGGAGCAAACAGGATTAGATACCCTGGTAGTCCATGCCGTAAACGATGAACACTAGGTTTTGGGCTCGTCAACGGTCCAGAGCCGCAGCTAACGCGTTAAGTGTTCCGCCTGGGGAATACGGTCGCAAGACTGAAACTCAAAGGAATTGACGGGGGCCCGCACAAGCGGTGGAGCATGTGGTTTAATTCGACGCAACGCGCAGAACCTTACCAGGACTTGACATGGAAGCGACCGGACGAGAGATCGTCCTTCTCCCGCAAGGGAGCGCTTCACACAGGTGCTGCATGGCTGTCGTCAGCTCGTGTCGTGAGATGTTGGGTTAAGTCCCGCAACGAGCGCAACCCTCGTTTCTAGTTGCCATCATTCAGTTGGGCACTCTAGAGAGACTGCCGCGAATAACGCGGAGGAAGGTGGGGACGACGTCAAGTCATCATGGCCCTTACGTCCTGGGCTACACACGTGCTACAATGGGCGTTACAGAGGGTCGCAATAGTGCAAACTGGAGCCAATCCCCAAAAACGTCCTCAGTTCAGATCGAGGTCTGCAACCCGACCTCGTGAAGGTGGAATCGCTAGTAATCGCGGATCAGAACGCCGCGGTGAATACGTTCCCGGGCCTTGTACACACCGCCCGTCAAGCCACGAAAGGAGAGAGCGCTCTAAGCCGCCACGGTAACCCGCAAGGGAACTAAGCGTCTAAAGCGAGATTTCTGATTGGGGCTAAGTCGTAACAAGGTAGCCGTATCGGAAGGTGCGGCTGGATCACCTCCTTTCTAAGGAGCACTTCTACTGGAAGTTCTTTCCCTTAGGAGTTGACATCCGAACATCCCCCTTGTCCTGATTTTTATCAGGGACATATTTGGATGCAATCGGATCGGAGGCGACAGCCCTCCCAAAAGCTTCCTCGACCTTCTTCTTACTCTCTTTTACCAAGGGTACCCTTGAGCCTTCGCGCTCCTGGAGCTCTTTCTCAGGCGAACCATATTCCTTGTGAGTACAAGCATCGAAGGCCAAGACTGAAATTGTCGAAAGACACTTTTAGCTTCTTGCATATTTTAAAACACTGACGGGCTGATTGAATCGGCTCCTGGTGTTGGAATCAGAGGAAGGAAGGACGCGAGTCTTTCCTTAACCTTTGAAGACCGAAGGTGATAGTTGGAAGTAAACAAGGGCACACGGGGGATGCCTTGGCATCTGCCGGCGATGAAGGACGCGATAAGCTGCGATAAGCTTCGGATAGGCGCAAATAGCCTTTGACCCGGAGATCTCCGAATGGGGAAACCCACTCAAGCAAACCTTGAGTACCAGGCTCTGAATACATAGGAGCCATGGAGCGAACGGGGGGAACTGAAACATCTCATTACCCCTAGGAAAAGAAATCAACCGAGATTCCCTTAGTAGTGGCGAGCGAAAAGGGAGGAGCCTAAACCGAAAGACTTGTCTTTCGGGGTTACAGGACCCAGATACGGGAGTGAGGACATTAGCTGAAGCGGTTTGGAAAAACCCGCCATAGACGGTTACAGCCCGGTAAGCGAAAATGAAATCACCCTTATGGGTATCCTAAGTAAGGCGGGGCACGTGAAACCCTGTCTGAAGTCGGGAGGACCACCTTCCAAGGCTAAATACGAGCAGATGACCGATAGTGTACAAGTGAAATAGAACCTGAAACCGTGTGCCTACAAGCGGTCGAAGGAGGGTATATCCCTCTGACGGCCTGCCTTTTGTTTAATGAGCCAGCGAGTTGCTCGTGTGTGGCAAGGCTAAGGACTTAAGGTCCGGAGCCGTAGGGAAACCAAGTCTTAATAGGGCGCCTAAGTCACACGCGGCAGACACGAAACCCAGTGATCTAGCCATGGCCAGGTTGAAGCGAGGGTAACACCTCGTGGAGGACCGAACCGGTTTACCTTTAAACGTGATCGGATGAGCTGTGGCTGGGGGTGAAAGGCCAATCAAACTGGGTGATAGCTTGTTCTCCCCGAAACATATTTAGGTATGGCGTCAAGGGAATCTACCGGGGGTAGAGCACTGAATGGACTAGGGGGCATACCCGCTTACCAAACCCAAACAAACTCCGAATACCGGTCAGAGTAATCCTTGGCAGTCAGTCTGTGTGGGATAAGCTTCATGGACGAGAGGGGAACATCCCGGACCGTCCGCTAAGGTCCCCAAATTACGACTCAGTGGGAAAGGATGTGGGACTACTCAGACAGCCAGGAGGTTAGCTTAGAAGCAGCTATCCTTTAAAGAAAGCGTAATAGCTCACTGGTCGAGTGGTCCTGCGCCGAAAATTAGATGGGACTTAAGTCGTATACCGAAGCGGCGGATTCAACGCCTTGGGCGTTGAGTGGTAGGGGAGCGTTGAGTTAGCCTTTGAAGGTGTCCTGTGAGGGGCGCTGGAGGTACCTCAAATGAGAATGCTGGCATGAGTAGTGACAAGGCGGGTGAGAATCCCGCCCACCGTAAGTCTAAGATTTCCTGGGTAAAGCTCGTCTTCCCAGGGTTAGCCGGTCCCTAAGGCGAGGCCAAATGGCGTAGTCGATGGGAATGGGGTAAATATTCCCCAGCCGGAGTTTGTGCGTTACCACCGAAGGGGGGACGCGGAGAATAGAAGCAGCAGCCTGATGGATGGCTGTCGGGGCGCGTAGGTGGTCAGGATCGGAAAATCCGCCTGACATTCACCGAGACGCTTCGGGAAGTGCGACCCTCACGGGTCAAGCCAACTGCTTCGAAGGGCCGCCAAGAAAAGCCTCTAAGGGAGTCCAAATTCCGACCGTATCATAATCCGACACAGGTAGACGAGGCGAATAGCCTAAGGTGCGCGAGAGAACCATGGAAAAGGAACTCGGCAAACTAGCCCCGTAACTTCGGGAGAAGGGGTGCCGGAGTGGGTTAAAGGATTTACTCCTTGAAGCTCGCCCCGGCCGCAGTGAAAGGTCCCAAGCGACTGTTTACCAAAAACACAGGTCAACGCAAACACGTAAGTGGACGTATGTTGACTGACACGTGCCCGGTGCTGGAAGGTTAACAGGAGAGGTCAGGCGCAAGCTGAAGCCTTGAATCGAAGCCCCAGTAAACGGCGGCCGTAACTATAACGGTCCTAAGGTAGCGAAATTCCTTGTCGGGTAAGTTCCGACCTGCACGAATCGTGTAACGACTTGGGAGCTGTCTCCTCCGTGGACTCGACGAAATTGCAGTCTTGGTGAAGATGCCAAGTACCCACATCTGGACAGAAAGACCCCATGAACCTTTACTGTATCTTGGCAGTGGTCTTAGGTTGCGTTTGTGTAGGATAGGTGGGAGACGTTGATGCGGGGCCGCTAGGTTTCGCGGAGTCGACCTTGAAATACCACCCTGATGTAACTTGAGATCTAACCTACTCCCATTAGCTGGGAGAGGGACACTGCCTGGTGGTCAGTTTGACTGGGGCGGTCGCCTCCTAAATTGTAACGGAGGCATCCCAAGGTTCCCTCAGCGCGGTCGGTAATCGCGCGTAGAGTGCAAAAGCATAAGGGAGCTTAACTGCGAGACTGACGGGTCAAGCAGGTACGAAAGTAGGGTTTAGTGATCCCGCGGACTAGCGTGGAATTGCCGTTGCTCAATGGATAAAAGGTACTCTGGGGATAACAGGCTGATCTCCCCCAAGCGTTCACAGCGACGGGGAGGTTTGGCACCTCGATGTCGGCTCGTCGCATCCTGGGGCTGTAGAAGGTCCCAAGGGTTTGGCTGTTCGCCAATTAAAGCGGCACGCGAGCTGGGTTCAGAACGTCGTGAGACAGTTCGGTCCCTATCCGATGTGGGCGTTGGAAATTTGAAGGAATCTGACTCTAGTACGAGAGGACCGAGTCGGACGAACCACTGGTGTATCCGTTGTTCCGCCAGGAGCAGCGCGGAGTAGCCAAGTTCGGAGCGGATAAACGCTGAAAGCATCTAAGCGTGAAACCCATCCTAAGAATAGATTTCCCGTGGGCCTAGTGCCCCCAAAAGACCCGTGGTAGACTACCACGTTGATAGGTCACAGATGTAAGCCCTGTAAGGGGTGTAGTCGAGTGATACTAATAGGTCGTGCGGCTTCCATTACCTGTCACCTTCGGCCTTCAAAGGCCCTTCTGGTTTCAACATCAGGAGCCGAATCGACAGGCCCGGAAGTGTTTTAAAACGCCTTTATGATTGTCCTCACATGAGAATATGGTAAGCCTGAATGATTTTCCTTGGTGCATTTAGCAAGAGGGTCCACCTGTTCCCATCCCGAACACAGAAGTTAAGCCTCTTAGCGCCCATGGTACTGCGGGCATTTTCCGCGGGAGAGTAGGTCTGCGCCAAGGTTCTAATAAAACGGTGTATACACCGAAACAAACCAAAGCCTCCCGGATAGCCCGGGAGGCTTTTTTGTTGGGG
>JAJNBB010000086.1 GCA_021155885.1 Fibrobacteria bacterium
CTGGCTGGTGGCCTTCGGGTTCGCCCTGCCCGTGCTCGGTGGATTGATCGGCGCGCAGGTGCGGGCGGACAGCCGTCCGCCCCTACCCGCGCGCTCGCATCCCGACACCGACGCCGCCAATCCGCCCTCGGTCCCGCTGGACCGCCCCCGCCCGGTCCCTCCGCCGCCGGCCCCGCGCCCCGCGGCCCCGGTTCGCCAGCCGTACGTCCATCCGGCCGTGGCCGCCGCCGCGACCGCCATCCCTCCGGCAGCTCCGGCAGCGCCCGCGTCGCCTCCACGCCCTGCGGAGGCGCCCAGCCAGTCCGTGGTCCAGCGGCCGTTGCCCGGGTCCCCGGTGATTCTCCCGCCCGACATCGTGACTCCGGCCGCGCCGTCGTCCGAACGGGCGATGCATGCATCACCCCTCCGGCCCGACGACGCACCCAATCCTCCGGAAACCCCCGCCCAGGACTGGGGCTTCCGGCATACGCCCACGCCGCTTGAAACCCGCCCGCGCCCCAAGATGCCGCCGGTGCGCAGCCCGCACTCTCTGGATGGGCTCGACGATCCGGAAGAGCACCTCGCCGGATGACGCGTTTTCGTTGCGCGGTCGAGTACTTCGGGGAGCCCTTCGCCGGGTGGCAGATCCAGGAAAACGCGGTCTCGGTGCAGGGCGCGCTGGAAAAAGCCCTGGAGACCGTGCTGCGCCCCTCCCCGGGCTCTCCCCCGGTGCGGGTCACCGGAGCGGGCCGCACCGACGCGGGCGTGCACGCCACCGGCCAGGTGGCGCACTTCGACAGCGATGCCGACCTCGATCCCCGCCGCCTCCAGAATTCCCTGAACGCCCTGTGCGGCCCGCACATCCGGGTGCGCGGGCTCGAGGCGTGCGCCCCGGATTTTCACGCCCGCTTCAGCGCCGTCTCCCGGCAGTACGTTTACCGCATCGCCCTGAGACCGGTAGCCCTGCTGGACGCGATCAGCTGGAACCCGCCCTGGCCCTTCGATTCCGAATTATTCACCGCCGAATTGAAAACCGCCCTCGGGAAGCACGATTTCCTAAGTTTTTCCGTACCGAGAGACGACGGGAAATCAACGTTGTGCGACGTGAACCTCGTCCAAACGACGCGCGCGGGGGCCTTTCTCGAGGCGCGCATCCGGGCGGACCGCTTCTTGCACAAGATGGTGCGGTCGTTGATCGGGGCCTCCTTCGATGTGGCGCGCGGCGCCCACGAGCCGGGGCTGATCCGGGCCGTCCTCGAGGGCCGCTTCGACGGGGAGCGCTTCTGGGCGCCGCCGCGCGGCCTGTGCCTCGAAAAGGTGGGCTACCTGGGATACGATCCCGACGCCGCGGAAACGGTCGCCGAAGTAGACCCCGTTCGCAACAGCGACGGCAGCGTGATATAGTGGATAGAACGTGACGCATTTGAAATCCGGGATCCAGCGATCCCGCGCAACTTAAAGGGAGCCGGCATGGAACGCAACAAAAACCTGGGATGGGTCATCTTCTTCGCGGTTCTCGGCCTCATCGCCGGCGGCATCCTGGGCGAATCGCTCGGCTACATTCTCGGCAAGTTCGGCGAGATGAGCGGGGGCGGCACCGACAACCCCATCCGCAACTTCTTCGTCAAGGCCCTCGAGATCGACCTCGGCTACAATGGCGGCGGCTGGTCCGTGGACCTCTACATGATCAAGCTTCGCCTCGGGCTCGGCTTTAAGTTCAACGTCTGCAGCCTGCTGGGCTTGGGCGTGGCGCTGTACACGATGAAGTGGTGGCGTAATTAGCTATTAGCGGACAGCGGACAGCTTTTAGCTGAAGGCAAAACGCGGAGGGCGCCGGGGTCGCGCGGCCGCCTTGGCCGCAGG
Organism: Fibrobacteria bacterium; assembly: GCA_021155885.1. Taxonomy (GTDB): domain Bacteria; phylum Fibrobacterota; class Fibrobacteria; order UBA11236; family UBA11236; genus UBA11236. The sequence goes on from JAJNBB010000086.1 coordinate 1,843, forward strand.
CGCTTCTTCCCCGTCACCCCCGCGCAGGCGGGGGCCCACGCCTCAGGGCCATAACCGCAAAGAATTCTTTCTTGTCTTATCCTCGCAGCGTGGGTTCCCGCCTACGCGGGAATGACGAGGTAACCCCTCTGTCAGCGTCATCGACTTACGGAACGTGGCTGCCGAGACGTTAAAAATGCCCTTTTTATTCATTTTTCGCGTTTTCTGTTCCCTATTCCCTGTCCCCCGTAACCTAACTTGCTACCTTATCCGACCATGTCCGCCATAGCCGAAATCGCACGCAAGGTCCAAAACAGGGAAATTTCCGCGGAATCCTCGGTGCAACAGGCACTGGATCGAATCGCCGCGACCCGGGATTCGAACGCTTATCTCTCCGTTTTGGCGGATTTCGCCCTGGAAACGGCCCGGAACCTGGACCGCCGCCTCGCGGCCGGCGAGAACCTGGGCCCCCTGGCGGGCGTCCCGATCGCGGTGAAGGACAATATCGTGGTGGCCGCCGGCAAGACGACCTGCGCCTCGCATATCCTGGAAAATTTCGAATCGCCCTATAACGCCACCGTGATCGAGCGCCTGCTCGCCGCCGGGGCCGTTCCGGTGGGCAAGACCAATCTGGACGAATTCGCCATGGGTTCGACTTCCGAGACCAGCGCCTTCGGCGCGCCGGTGAACCCCGTGCACCCCGACCGTATCCCGGGCGGTTCGTCCGGCGGCTCCGCCGTGGCGGTCGCGAACGGCACCGTCGCCGTGTCGCTGGGATCGGACACCGGCGGGTCGATCCGCCAGCCGGCCACCTGCTGCGACATCGTGGGGATGAAGCCGACCTACGGGCGCGTGTCCCGTTACGGCCTGGTGGCCTACGCTTCGTCCCTGGACCAGATCGGTCCGTTCGCGACGACGGTCGCCGACGCGGCGCTGTTGCTCAATACCATCGCCGGGTACGATCCCCGCGACAATACGTCGTCGAACCGCCCGGCCGAGGATTTCACCGCGCGGCTCGAAGGCGGCTTGAAAGGCAAGACCATCGGCATCCCCCGGGAAGCCTTCGGCGAGGGACTGGACGCGGGCGTCGAGGCTTCGGTCCGCGCGGCGCTGGCGGCCTGCGAGCGCGAAGGCGCGAAGATCGTCGAGATTTCCCTGCCGACCTTGAAGCACGCGGTCGCCGCCTACTACGCCATCGCGACCGCCGAGGCGTCGGCGAACCTCTCGCGCTACGACGGCGTGCGCTACACGACCCGCTCGAAGGAAGCGAAGACCCTCTACGAGGTGTACGCGCAAAGCCGCTCGCAGGGCTTCGGCGCCGAGGTGAAAAAGCGCATCCTGCTGGGAACCTACGTGCTTTCCTCGGGCTTTTATGACGCCTACTACATGCAGGCGCAGAAGGTGCGCCGCGTGATCACCGAGGATTTCGAAAAGGCCTTCGCGCAGTGCGACGTGGTGGCGACGCCGACCATGCCGACCGTGCCGCCGAAGATCGGCGACGTGTTCAAGGACCCGATGGCGATCTATCTGCAGGACATCTACACGGTGGCGGTGAACCTCGCGGGCCTGCCCGCGCTCTCGCTCCCCGCCTCCACCGCGGGCGGCCTGCCCGTGGGCCTGCAATTGATCGGGCGTCCCTTCGGCGAGGTCGAGTTGTTCCAGGTTTCGGCGGGCGCGGAAAGAGTCTCCGGCCGCGGGACGCGAGGATAAGCGGTTTGGTGTTCGCACGGGACACGGTGCAGGCGGTCATCAAAAAATGGGCGCACGGCCGTGCGCCCCTAAGGGTCGCCCTGATCCTGACTCCCGTTTTTTTGATGACCGCCTGCGCGCCCCCGGGGCCGCGTCCCGCTTACTCCCGCGAAAGCGGGACCTGGGTCTCGTTCCAGACCGAGGATTACTCCTGGACATCGCCGGGCGAGGCCGGACGTCCCGGCGCCGGATCGCCCTCGGAGCTGCGCACCGTCGCGGAGTCGTACCTGAAAACGCCGTACCGCTACGGGGGCAAGACCCGCAAGGGCATGGATTGCTCGGGGTTCGTGCAGCAGGTGTTCGAGGAGGCCTACCAGATGCGCCTGCCGCGCAGTTCGGCCGCGATGGCGCGCTACGGCAAGGACGTCGACCGCGAGGATCTCCAGCCGGGCGACCTCGTGTTCTTCAAGACCCTCCGCATCAACCACGTCGGCATCTACATGGGCGACGGCTACTTCATCCACTCGCAAAGCGGCATCGGCGTCACCTACACGCGGCTGGACGCCCCCTACTTCGCGTCGCATTACGCCGAGGCGAAGAGGGTGGTGAACTAAGGAGCGGACAGCTTTTAGCAGACAGCGGACAGCCGGAAAAGAAAGCCGGATTCCGGGCGGGGCGCCCGGGTTGATTCGGCCCAAGGGCCTCCTGCCTTCGACGCGCGGCCGCCGGGTATCCGGTGCTTCTTCTTTTTTTGTCCGGCTGTCCGCTGTAAGCTGTCCGCTGTCAGCTATTATTCCTCCCATGAAAATTGCCTACCAGGGCGTCCCCGGGGCCTATAGCGAACAGGCCAGCCGCGCGTTGTTCGGCCCGGGCTGCAAGACGATGCCGTGCGAAACCTTCGACGCGGTTTTCGAGGCGGTCGAGAACAAGACCGCGGACCGCGGCGTGATCCCGATCGAGAATTCGCTGGGCGGGAGCATCCACCTCAACTACGACCTGCTCGTGCGTCACCCCCTGAGCGTCACGCGCGAAGCCTACGTGCGCATCGAGCACGCCTTGCTCGCGCCTCCGGGGCTCAAGCTGGCGGACCCCGCAGGCGCTCGCGCAGTGCAGCGACTTCCTCGCGGCGCACCGCGCGATCAAGCCCGTGGTATGGTTCGACACGGCGGGCGCCGCCGCCTCGCTCGCGGAAAACCCCGAACCCGGCGTAGCCGCCATCGCGAGCGAAGCGGCGGGCAAGCTCTACGGCCTCAAAGTCCTGAAGAAGGGGCTGCAGAACCGCGCGGTGAACTACACGCGGTTTCTTTGCATCGCGCGGTCTCCCGAAAGGCCCGCGAAAGGCGCGGTCCTCAAGACCAGCCTGACCTTCGTGCCCGCGCGCAACCAGGCGGGCGTGCTGCACAAGATCACCGGGCT
>JAJNBB010000052.1 GCA_021155885.1 Fibrobacteria bacterium
ATTTCGTCCCCCTTGGCCTTCAGGCCGAGTACGTGGCATTTATCGATGAATCCTTACCGTTGAATCTTCAACTACGCAAAACCCAGGCCGAAACGGCTCTAAGCAGGAATGAGATGGCCGAAGGACAGGACCCGAAGTAATAACGCGGCCGACGGATCCGCCATCACGGCACCTCGCAAATGGATCGCTTATAACGTAAGGCTTGTTGGTTGCTATCGCTTCATGTTTGCACTACAAATGCCGGTATACTGTTACAGAATATTTTTATGGATTTCCGGAGCGGCGCGATTTCACCTAATTTCACCTATCCGGCCCGATTCCGGTCAGCGCCTGCGGTCTGGGCGGCCGAGGCTGCCGGGGCGCCCGTCTTATTCGTCAGTGGTGCCGATGCCGATGGCGTCCGCCCGCCGGTGCGTGGTGCCGGGCAACAGCGAATCGGTATCGTAAAACTGGAAAGGCGTCCAGGTCGATTTGGCCGTGAGGAGCAGCAGTAGCATGTTCTTCCCGCTCTCCGAAGACGCATCCAGCCAGTAGTGGGTGGAGTCGATCTCCATGGTCTTGAAAAGACAGATCCCGCTGGAATAGCACTGCAGGAGCTTAAGATTTTTGGACTTGACCCAACCGTCGCTCCAGCCCAGCGAAACCAGAAAAAGGATAAGAGGCAAAATTCTTTTCACGATCTTCTCCAGGATGCATCTATGCGCGGCACGGAAAAAAATAGGGAATAGCGAACGGGTACGCAACGGCGACGAGAAAAAACCGTTCGAAAAATTCGAACGGAACCGTTACGCGGGAGAAGTGTTAATTATTGGAATCGTCGCCTAAGGGAACATGCAACAACGGCGCGGCGCTCCTGGTCCCCGGGCCGGCGCCCGCCGGCTACGCGCCGCGCTGGCTCCCGATGCGCCGCGGGGTGTGAATGACCTGGCCGGCCGAAATGCCCACCAACCCCTCCTTGCGCTGGAGTTTGCCGTAAATCAGCGCGAACCATTCCTCCGCGTCCTCGCGGAGTACGTCGAAACGCATCCCGTCCACCGAGAACTTGCCCGCCATGTCCTTCCAGTCGGTGCGGGCGAAGTGCGCCTGCACGTAGGCGTTGTGATCCTTGATCACCTGGGACCATTTCTGCAGGTCGATGTGAAAAAGCACCTTCTCCAGCGCGAAGTCCATGTGGGCCGACTTGCGCTTGTTCTTGAAATGACAAATTAGGGGTCCGAGGTGGGATTCCAGCTCGGTGATGTATTCGTTGGCCGCCGTGCAGTCCTTGCGGACCATTTCATAGGTCGGTTCGTCGTCTTGGTGGATCATAAGCAGAATGTAGCCCCGCGAAGCGGCCCGTCACAGCGCCGGGATTACTACAGGTAGACCTGGATCTGCGCCCGGGCCAGCACAGCGCTGAAAACCGCCGATTCCTCGCCCGCGAGGGCGGCGTGCGCATCGTTCTCGAAGCCCGCGCCCGCGTCGAACCAGCGGGTACGGTACCCGAGGCGCATGCGGAGGTTCACCTTGACCAGGTTCCAGAGGGTCTCGGAGTCTCCGCCCCATTCCCGGTGTTGCATGCCGAAGCCCACGAAAAGCGCGGGGTCGAAGTACAGGCCGCTGAAATTGGTCGACAGCGCCAGGCCCATGCCCGCCGAGGCGCTGTAAACACTGAGGTCCCGCATTCCATTAAAGCGCGATCCCGTGATCCCGGTTCCCTGCAGAAAAGAGACCTCGTCGCGGAGGCGGTTCTGCGAGAAGCCGAACGCGAGGATCAGGTCGGGCTCCATTCCGGGGGTCGACAGCCCGTCGGACAACCGGTACACGCGGGAATCCCGTCCCGCCGCGCGGTACACCGTGAGGCTGGTCGACCGCAAGTTCATGTCGGGATGGGAAATCTCCGCCGAGTCCGCTCCGGCCCGGGCGTGGAACCCGCGCGCGTAGCGGTGATACCCCTCGAAGCCCCAGGCCTCGCCGTGGTAAAAGGTGCGCGCGTCGGACAGGCCGCCCGAAGCGAAGCGCGGCGCGCCGTCCGCATCGTCGGGCAGCGGGACGGAAAAGGAAAACCCGTAATTCCGGTAACGCACTTCGACGCCGGGACGCACTTCGGCGCGGGGCGCGAACTCCACGGTGGGGCCGTAGGTTTCCAGGGCCACGATCGGCTGGGAAAGGACCAGCTGCGTACCGACTTTAAAGCCCTCGGCCCGCGGCGCGCCCAGGGCCGCCAGGCAAAGAAACGGGAGGGCGAGCGCGCGGTTCACGCGAATAAGTTACAAGGAAACAGCTCCTAATACTTGAATTCGGTCGCCGTGATGCTGAAACGCGTGAGGGCGTAGCGCAACTGGCGCAGGGAAACCCCTAGCATGCGCGCGGCGTGGGTCTGGATGCCGCCCGCGTTGTGCATGGCCTCGCGCAAATCCTTCTCCCGCAGGGGAACGCGCTCGTAGGGCTGGCGCTCGCGCGCCTTGCCCTGCATCGGGCCGAAGCTTACCACGCCGGGCTCGGCCGGGGCCTCCGCGGCGGCGGGAGGGGACGCCGCGGGCGCGGCCACCACCAAGGTCTCCAGCAGGGGGATGTCGCGCGGGGTCAGGGTCTCCCCTCCCGCCAGCACCACCGTGCGCTCGATGGTGTTCTCCAGTTCGCGCACGTTGCCGGGCCAGTTGTAGCTCTCGAGAAAGTCCATCACCTCACGCGAGATCGAGATGCGCTTGCCGTACTTGGTGGTGAACTTCTTGAGGAAATAACTGCACAGCGGGAGGACGTCCTCCTTGCGGTTGCGCAGGGGCGGCACCTGCACCGGCACCACCATCAGGCGGTAGTACAGGTCCTCGCGGAACTGCCGGTCGCGGATCTGTTCCTCGAGGTTGGAGTTGGTGGCGCAGATCAGGCGCACGTTCACCGACATCGTCTTCGAGGAACCCACGCGCTCGAAGGTGCCGTCCTGGATCACGCGCAGCAGCTTGGCCTGGGTCTCGAGCGGCAGCTCCCCGATCTCGTCGAGGAAGAGCGTGCCGCCGTCGGCGGCCTCGAAGCGGCCCACGCGCTGCGCGAAGGCCCCCGTGAACGCGCCCTTTTCATGCCCGAAAAGCTCGCTCTCGATCAAGGTGGCCGGAAGCGAGGCGCAGTTCACGATCACGAAGGCCTCGCGCTTGCGCGTGCTCGAGAAATGGATCGCCCGCGCCAGCAGGGACTTGCCCGTGCCGCTTTCGCCGCGCAGCAGCACGGTGGCCTCGGTGCCCGCGACGCGGCGCACCATGTCGAGGGTCTTGGCCATGGCCGAGGAATCGGCGATCATGTTGTCGGGATTGAAGCGGTCCTCCAGCTCGAGGTGCAGCTCCTTGTTTTCCTGCACCAGCCGGCTGTTCTCCTCGCGCACCATCTCGGCGATGCGCAGGGTCTGCGAAAGCAGGGAGGCCACGATTTTCATCACGCGGATGTCCTCGTCGACCATGGTGGTCGAGCGCGAGGTGCGGTGGGCCGTGATCACGCCCACGGGGCGCCCGTCCAGCGTCACCGGCACCGCGATGAAGCCGATGCGGTACAGGTTGAAATCGTCGACGTCGCTCTTCGGCGTGGGCACGCCCGCCATGTCCTCGGTGTCGGGAAGGGCCATCGGCATGCCGCTGCTGTAGACCTTGCCCACGAAGTCCGCCCCGATCTGATACACCGAGGCGCGGATTTCCTCCGCGGTGAAGCCGACGCTCGCCTTGATCGCGAGGTATTTCCGGTCGGGAGTGGGCATCAGCAACGTGCCGCGCTCGAGATCGAGAATATCGGACAGCAGGTGGAGGCATTGCTTGGCCACCTCGGAATAGTCGAGGGAGGAACTGAAGAGCTTACTGATCTCGGTGAGCGCGGCCAGGGTTCTTCCCTGGTGGACCATAAAGTCTTTCATGACAATACCGCCTATTTGTCAATTTATGCAACCAATAATGGACAAGTGTACGCAATTGTCAACTGCGGCACCACTTTTTGGACCATTTTGGTCATTGTCAACTATAGGGAAAGCAAAAACCGAACCAAGTTTTAATTGACTCTTTATGCGCTGGATTTGACAAAAATCATCGATTTTTGCGACCCAACCGCCTGGGCCTAGGACCCGGTATTTCGAAGTTGCACGCAATTTCACCTAATTTCATGATATTTTGACCCCCGGCATCGTCGGTTTTTTTGTAAAAATTGAAGAACTCATTCCAGGATTGCCCGAAAGGCCCGCAAGGGATTTTTTATGAAGATTCGCATCGAAGTCCAAGGCCGCGAAACCCCGACCCTTCCTTTTTCGGTCCTGTGGTCCGAGGGGCGGGACGCCCTGGGAGGATTGAACGCGCGCGATAAAAAAGCATGGCAACCTGCGGTGGACGCGCTGTTCGCGCAAGCGGAAAAATCCCGGGGCCCCGAATCCGATGTGTTCCGTCATAAGGAAAATATTTTGATGGCGGCGCGCCTCCCCCGCAAGGGCGGACTCGACCGCTCCGAGCGCGTGCGCCTGGCCGCCGGGTCGGCGCTGGAAGCCGCGCGCGCGCGCGGCGTGGCCCGCTTCGGTATCGCCCTGGACCGGGCCGGCGCCGAGGACGTGCGCGCCGCGGCCGAAGGGCTGCTCTACGCGGATTATGACTTTCGGGCGTACAAAACCTCCGCCGGCAAAAAAGCCGCGCCCGAGGCGGTGCTCTACGTCAAGGCCGAAGACAAGAAAGCCGCCGAGGCCGCCGTGGCCGAGACCCGCGTAAGGTTCGCCCACCTGAAAAACCTGCGCGATTGGGTGAACACCCCCGGCTCGGACCTCGACCCCCGCGCCTTCGCGGACATCGCGGTGGAGCTGGCCAAAAAGCACGGCTTGGCCGTGAAGGTGCGCGACGAAAAGCAATTGCAAAAGGAAGGCTTCCTCGGCCTGTGGACGGTCGGCAAGGGATCGGACCGCCCGCCGCGCATGGTGACCTTGGAATACCGCGGGGCGGCGAGCGGCAAAAACCACCTTTGCATCGTGGGCAAGGGCGTGACCTTCGACACGGGCGGGATCAGCCTGAAGCCCCCCGCCTCGATGTGGGAGATGAAGTGCGACATGGCGGGCGCGGCGACCGCGCTGGCGGCCCTGTGCGCCATCGCCGAACTGAAGCTTCCGCTTCGCGTCAGCGCGGTGCTGTGCCTGGCCGAGAACCGGCCGGGAAACGCCGCGGTTTTGCCGGGCGATATTTTCAAGGCGAAGGGCGGCAAAACGGTGATGGTCGACAACACCGACGCCGAGGGCCGCCTGGTGCTTTCGGACGGGCTGTTCGAGGCGGGCGCGCTGAAGGCCACCCACGTGATCAACATCGCGACCCTGACGGGCGCGGTGGTGCGCGCGCTGGGACCGTCGATGGCCGGCCTGTTCGCGAACGACGCGGCCTTCGGGTCGGCCATCAAGAAGGCCGGCGCCGAGAGCGGGGAAAAATTCTGGGAACTGCCCCTCGAGGAAGAATACCGGGAATGGATGGAGGATCCGGTCGCCGATCTTAAGAACGTGACGAACAAACCCGAGGCGGGGGCGATCACCGCCGGCCTGTTCCTCTCGGAGTTCGTGCCGGCCGGGGTGAAATGGTCCCATTGGGACGTGGCGGGAACCGCCTTCACCACTTCGAACTGGAAGTATTTCAAGCCCGGCGCGACGGGGTTTGGGTTAAAGACCTTGGTGACGCTGGCGAGGGAGTTGGGGGAAAGTTAGGACTTAGGACTTGGGGCTTAGGTTTTCCTAAGCCCCAAGTCCTAAGTCCCTCGCGGCGCGATCGACCGATTCGAGGAGGTCGCGAAGCCGAGGCCCACCCTTACTTCAGCGTTCCCACTTCCGGCTCGTCGGGCAACTTGTTCGACGCCGCGTAGAAGTCCTCGGCTTCGAGCTCTTCGGGTTCTCCGTACCGCCCGCGGGCGGTGTATTCGCCGGGAACCTCATCGGCCGCTCCGGCGTTGTGCACCCGGCGCGGGACGTTCTTGCCTTCGGCCGCCTTGAGGTTCCGGACCGGGTCTTCGGGGATCGATCCCAGGTTTTTCTCTGTCATGGCATTCTCCTTGGAACGGGGTTCGCAGCGAAAATCCCGGAGGGCCCTCTTCATGCGCGAGCCATGCGCGGGCAGTCTGCGGTCGTCTGCCGGACGAAGGCCACCCGGGGTTTCCGCTACCGGTAGTATACCCGTATTGCTGGGCCCGGAACACCGGAAAAACCGCCGGGAAAATCCTTAAAAGGACCGCAAAAGGCTACCTTTGCAACGCATGGAAAAGATTGCGGTTGTGGACTTCGGCGGACAATACACCCACCTCATCGCCCGTCGGATCCGGCAGCTGGGAGTCTACTCGGAGGTCGTTCCGGCCGATGCGGCCGCGGGTGATCTGGCCGGCTACAAAGGCATCATTCTCTCGGGCGGCCCTTCCTCGGTTTACGCCCCCGACGCCCCCGACTGCGACGACGGCATTTTCAGCCTCGGCCTTCCCATCCTGGGATTGTGCTACGGCCACCAACTGATGTCCCACAAGCTGGGCGGGGAAGTGAAACGCGGCCTCGTGCACGAGTTCGGCCCGGCCGACCTGAAGCCCGCCACCGGCACGGGAAAAGCCTCTCCCCTGTTCAAGAACGTTTCGGCTTCAAGCACCGTGTGGATGAGCCACGGCGACGAGGTCAGCCGGCTTCCGGCGGGATTCGAAACCATCGGCTCCACGGCGGATTGCCTGCAGGCGGCGGTGGGCGACGCGGCCCGCAAGTTCTACGGCCTGCAGTTCCATCCCGAGGTGACCCACAGCGCCGAGGGCGCGCAAATGCTGAAGAACTTCCTCGAGGTCTGCGGCTGCGCGCTCGACTGGAGCATGAAGGATTACGTGGCCACGCTGGAGGACAAGATCCGCGCGCAGTGCGAGGGCAGGAAGGTCTTTTTGCTGGTGAGCGGCGGGGTGGATTCGACGGTGGCGTTCGAGCTGCTCAACCGGGCGCTGGGCGCGGACCGCGTGCTCGGCCTGCACATCGACAATGGCCTGATGCGCAAGGACGAGAGCGCCGACGTGCTGAACTTCATGCGCGCGCAGGGCTTCGACAACCTGAAGATCAAGGACGGCACCGCCACCTTCCTGTCGAACCTCAAGGGAGTGACGGAGCCGGAGGCGAAGCGCAAAATCATCGGCGAGACCTTCCTGCACGTGAAGGACGCCGCGCTGGCGGAATTGAACCTGAATCCGCGCGAGTGGATGCTGGCGCAGGGAACGATCTATCCCGACACCATCGAAAGCGGCGGCACGAAGCATGCCGCGGTCATCAAGACCCATCACAACCGCGTGCAGGGGATTCTCGACCTGATGGCCGAGGGCCTGGTGGTGGAACCGCTGGCGGAGTTGTACAAGGACGAGGTCCGCGAGGTGGGGCTGATGCTCGGCATCCCGGCGAACCTCATCGACCGCCACCCGTTCCCGGGGCCGGGACTGGGCGTGCGCCTTTTGTGCGCCGCTGGAAACACGGAGCCCGTGGACGCGGCCGCGATCGCGCGCGCCGAGGAGGTCCTGGAGACGAAGGGCCTGGGCGGCGAAGTGCTGCCGGTGAAAAGCGTGGGAGTCCAGGGGGACGCGCGCACCTACGCCCACCCCTGCCTGATCCGCGGGACGCGCGACTGGCGCGCCGCCGACGCGGCCGCGACCGATTTGCTCAACCGCGTGCGCGCGGTGAACCGCGTGGTGCTCGAGGTGGCCGCGGAAGCCGGGCCCTACCAGCCGGTCGCGCAGGAATGCACGCGCGAGAGGCTCGACTTCCTGCGGGAGGCCGACGCCCTGTGCACGGCCGCCCTGAAGAACAACGATTTGTACGCGGCCGTGTGGCAGATGCCGGTGGTGCTCCTGCCCCTGTCGAAGGGAGGCAGGCCGGTGCTGGTGCTGCGCCCCGTGTCGTCGAGCGAGGCCATGACCGCGCGCTTCGCGGAGCTTCCCTTCGCCGTGCTCGACGCGCTGTGGAAGGAACTCGCCGCGCTGGGGGCGGGCTCCCTGCTGTACGACGTGACGCACAAGCCCCCGGGAACGATCGAATGGGAGTAGAGGAGCGCCCCTACAAAACCCGCAAGAAGCGCGAGACGGCGCTTCTGGTGGGCGTGGCCACGCGCGAGGTGACCACCCGCCAGGCGAACGAGCATCTGGCCGAACTGGAGCGCCTGGCCGACACGGCGGGCGCCGAGGTGCTCGAGAAGGTGTTGCAGCGCCGTCCCTCCTTCGATTCCTCCACCCTCATCGGCGAGGGCAAGGCGAAGGAGATCGGAAAGATCGTGGAAGAGCGCGAGGTCGACATCGTGCTGTTCGACGAGGACCTGTCGGGGTCGCAGATCAAGAAGCTCGAAAGCCTGATCAAGGCCAAGATCATGGACCGCAGCGGCATCATCCTCGACATCTTCGCGAAGCACGCGCGCACCGCCGAGGCCAAGATCCAGGTCGAGGTGGCCCAGCTCGAATACATGCTGCCCCGGCTCACCCGCGCCTGGACGCATCTTTCCCGCCAGGCGGGCGGCGTCGGCATCGGCATGCGCGGCCCCGGCGAGACCCAGCTCGAAACCGACCGGCGGGCCATCCGCAAGCGCATTTCGGACCTCAAGAAAAAGCTCGAGAAGGTCGAGGTCAGCCGCGTCTCGCAGCGCGAGCGCCGCAAGGGATCCTTCCACGTCGCCTTGGTGGGCTACACCAACGCGGGCAAGTCGACGCTGATGAACGCCCTCACCGACGCGGGCGTGGAGGCGGTGGACAAGCTCTTCGCCACCCTCGACGCGACCACGCGCAAGCTGTGGATCGGCACGAACCGCGAGGCCGTGCTGTCGGACACGGTGGGGTTCATCCGCAAGCTCCCGGTGGGCCTGGTGACCTCCTTCAAGAGCACGCTGGGCGTGGCGGCGCAGGCCTCCTTTATCCTCAACGTGGTGGACGCCTCTTCTCCCGACTTCGAGGAGCAGATGGAAATCACCGCGCGCATCCTCACCGAGCTGGGCATCGTCGATACGCCGCGCCTGACGGTGTTCAACAAGGTGGACCGGCTCGATCCCGAGCACGCGGATTCGCTGCGCGAGCACTATGCCGACGCGGTGTTCGTGTCGGCGGAGCAGAAAACCGGCCTTGAGGCCTTGCGCGAACGCCTCCGCGCGGCCTGCGACCACGCCTCCTTCCAGGAATCCGTCGCCGAAACCGAGGCCCTTTCCGCGAACACGTTCGAGAGCCCGTCCGTCTAAAGCCGCGCCATGCCGCTTCAAGCCGCGCTTACCCCGGCCTACCTGTCCGGCATCCTGGGCCTCAAGCTCAAGGCGCGTGCGGTGCTGGAAGGCGCGCTCGCGGGGTCGCACCGTTCTCCTTTTCACGGTTACTCCTCGGAGTTCGCGCAGTACAAGGGCTACGTCCCCGGGGACGATACGCGGCACCTGGACTGGAAGGCCTACGGCCGCCGCGACCAGCTGGTGATCCGGCAGTACCGGGACGAAACCAACACCGCGCTGCATTTGGCGCTGGACTCCTCGGCTTCGATGGGCCACGGGAACAAGCTGGAATATGCCTGCGTGCTGGCCGCGTCGCTGGCCCTGCTGGCGGAGCGCCAGCGGGACACGGTTTCGTTGGCTTATGGGGCGGGCGCGCTGGAATCCTGGCTACCGCCGGAGGGCGGCCCCCGCGCGACGCGCGAGGTGATCCGGCGGCTGGAATCCCTGCGCGCTGAGGGCCGCACCGACCTGGAGGCGCTGTTCACGCAGGAGGCCGCGCGCATCGCGCGGCAAAGCTTCGTGTTTCTCTTCACCGACTTGTGGCAGGATCCCGAAGCGATCGGCGCGGGGCTGCGGCGCATCCGCCAGAAAAGCCGCGCGGCCACGGTGGTGCAACTGCGCACGCGCGAGGAGGAGGAGTTCGTCGAGGACGGCTCCTTCCGCCTGCGCGACCTGGAAACCGGCGAGCTCATGGAGATCAACGCCGCGCAGGCGCGCCCCGCCTACCTCGAAGCGCGCCAGGACCATGCGCGCCGCCTGGCGGCGGAATGCGCGCGCCTCGACCTGCGCCTCGTCGCCCTGCGCACGGACTGGCCGTGCGACGTGGCGCTTAGAAAACTATTGGCGGCCGGATGAACACGAATCCTCCATGGTTATTCAGGGCGACGCATGCGTCGCCCCTACGGGCGTCCTGAATAACCATGTTCGGATTATTGAATCCATTCCTGTTGTGGCTGGCGCCCCTGCTGGCCGGGCCGCTCATCATCCACTTTTTGGGGCGCGCCGAGCCCAAGGTCCGCGATTTTCCCTCGCTGCTGCCGGTGCGGGGACAGCTGGCGCGGGCCATGCAGCGCCACCGCCTCAAGAACTGGCTCCAGCTCTTGCTGCGCACCTTGGTCCTGCTCTGCCTCCTGCTCGCGGCCGCGGGGCTCGTGTGGCGCTCGCCATCGCGCTGGACCCCGCCGGAGGCCGCGGCGCTGCTGGTGAACAACGGCGCCTACGGCGCGATCCCCGTCGTGCGCGAGGCGCAATTCCGCCTGCGCCGGGGCCTCGACTCCCTGGCGCCAGGCCGGGTCGCGGCCTCTCCGATGATCGCGGAGGCTCCGCCCGGCCGCGCGGTCGCGCGCTTCGGGCGCTACCCCGAGGCCGTCTCGCGCCTGCTGCGCCAGTCGGAGTCGACGGGCCCTTCCGCCGAAGCCCACGTCTTTTTGCCGGTGTTCGACACGCGCGACCTGGACGGTCTGGCGGAAATCCTCCGGCCCTGGCTGGAGAAACACCCGCGCGGACGCGTGGCCTTGCTGGATTATGCCGGGGAATACCGCACGCCGGAATTTCTAAGCCCCTTCTCGGGACTGGATGCGGACTTTTCGCGCGAAGGGCAGGTAACGCTGCGCGCGACCCTGGGTCCCCGCGCCCGGGAAAGCGCCGGAGACAACGCCCCGTTGTGGGTTCCGGAGAACGGCGCGTCGCGGGAAACGCGGGCCCACGACGGCCGCGCCGAGATCGTGCTGCCGCTTCCGGAATCGGGCGACCTGAGCGGCGCCTTCGTCTGGAACGGTCCGGACGCGCGGGCCTATGCCGAGTCCCTTTTCGCGGTAAGCTACCGCATCCCGCCTCCGGCCACGCTGTGCGTGCTGGGCCCGCGCTCGGGGTGGCTGGCCCGCGCCACCTTGGGCGAGAGCGGCAGGCGCCTGCAAGTCCGGACGCTGCTCTCCGCCTCCGATCTGTCGCCTGGCGCGGGCGGGGCCGATTGCGACCTTCTTTATCTGTCCGATCCGGAGAACCCGGACGCTTCCATGCTGGCGCGCGCGGCCGCGGTCCTGCGCAAGGGCGGGAAGGTCATCGTGGGAACGGGCCGGCATACCGACGCGGCGTTGTTGAACCGCAACCTGCTGATCCCGCTCGGCGTCGGGCGCCTCACGGCGCTGGAATCCCACGGCTCCCTCGCGGCGCGGGCCCAGGCGGGCGCGCTCGCGAAGCTCGGCGTTCAGGCGGGCGGCTGGGGGCGCGTGGGCGCGGTGCGCGCCCGGCTGGGATTCGCCCCGGCTCCCGGTACCGCGGCGTTGTTGACCGCGAAGCACGAAGGCCGGGACGTTCCCCTGCTCGTGCATCGGCGCACCGGCGCGGCGGGCGGCGAGTTGCTGTTGTGGACCACGGACATCGGCGATCCGGAGTGGAGCGACATCGCCCTGGGTCCCTGGGCCGCGCTGATGCACCAGGCGTTTCTGGGCGGGGGCGCGAACCCCGGCTGGGCCGGAGCTCCCGAATTGCGCGCCCTCGACTCGGATTCAACCGGATTTTTCCCCTGGGACGAGACGTCCGGAGAAGCGCCCCGCATCCGCGGCCCGCGCGGAATCCACGCGGAGGCCGCGCATCTCTGGCATCCCGAACCGGGCGGCGGCCGCGTCGGGCCCTTCGACCACACCGGACTCTACCGCCTGGAGCCGCCGGAAGACCCGGCCCGGCCCGGTCAGCGCTTCGCCGTCCATCTCGCTTCCGCACGCCTGCGTCCCGATCCCCGCGGTGACCAGGCTTGGGAGGCGTTCCAGGAAGCGCTCGGAGAAACCGCCTCCCGAACCGCGCGCGTTTCCGACCCGGACGCATGGCGCTCCCTTTACGGCGGTTTTAACCTGCGTTCGGGCCTGCTGGTTTTGGCCGCATTGTTACTTTTCGCGGAAGGCCTCGTGTCCCTTCGCCTCTCACCTTTCCGGAACTGAATCAGACATGCCGATCCGCGGAACCACCCGCCTGCTGGGAATCCTGGGAAAACCCCTGGCGCATTCCTATTCGCCTGCCATGCACAACAGCGCCCTCGCGGCGCTCGGGCTCGACTATGTCTATCTCCCGTTCGCCGTCGAGACCGCCCGCCTTCCCGTGCTGCTCGACGCGCTCAAGGCCGTGGACTTCGTCGGCGTGAACGTGACCCAGCCGCACAAGCAAGCCGTCATCCCCTACCTGGATGAAATCTCCGACATTTCGCGAAAGATGGGCGCGGTCAACACTATCGTGAACCGGGACGGCAAGCTCTTCGGGACCACCACCGACCCGCAAGGTTTTTTGCGCGGCTTCACCGATGCCGGGCACACCTTCGAGGGAAAGTCCGTCGTGATCCTCGGCAACGGAGGCGCGGCCCGGACGATCGCCTTCGCCTTGTTCCTGATTGCGGATGGGACCGGGCCCCAGCGCGTCGCGCTGGTCGCGCGCGACGCCCGGAAGTCCGAAGCGCTCGCGGCCGAAGTCCTGGAGAAAACGGGGAAGGCCCTGGAGACGCGCACGCTGGACGATTACGCGGCGCATGCCTCCGGATTCGACATCGTCGTGAACACCACGCCGCTGGGCATGCACCCCGACGTGGCGGCGTCGCCGCTACGGCCGGAGTGGCTGCATCCCGGCCAGGTCGTGTACGACATCCTGTATAATCCCGAGGAGACCGCCTTGATGCGCGACGCGCGCGCGCGCGGGTGCGCCGCCGTCGGAGGCCTCGCCATGCTGGTGCACCAGGGCATCGCCTCCTTCAGGCTCTGGACCGGGATGGATCCCACGGTGGAGTCGTTCTACGCCGGAATCCGCGCGCAACAGGCCGCGAAGGCGGGGGCCGCATGAAATTCCCGCTGACGCGCAGCATTTTCTTCACGGGATTCATGGCCTCGGGCAAGAGCCGCATCGGCTCCCTGACCGCCACCTCGCTCGGCTGGAAGTTCTACGACACCGACCGGCTCGTCGAGGAAAAAACGGGCATGGCGATTCCCGAGATCTTCGCGGCCCGGGGCGAGGCCGCCTTCCGCAAGCTCGAGGTCGAAGTGCTGCGCGAGATCTGCGGGGGCGCCCCGATGGTCGCCTCGCTGGGCGGCGGCACGCTGCTGAACCCCGAGGCGCTGGAGCTCGTCCGCCGCCACGGCGCGCTCGTGGGCCTGCAGGCGCGGCCCGAGGTGATCCTGGAGCGCGTCAACCGCAAGAAGGATTCGCGCCCGCTGCTCGCGGGCCTCGACGACGAGGCCAAGCTGGCCAAGATCCGCGCGCTGCTCGCCGAGCGCAAGCCCGTGTACGACCTTTCCGACCTGCAGTTCGAGTCCGAGGAAAACGTCCCCCACCACGTGATCACCCGGCGCATCATCCACCGCCTGCAGGTGGAGGCCATGGACCCGCTCTGGGTGGAGCTCGGCGAGCGCCGCTACCCGATTTACATCGAGGAGGATCTTTCGGACCACGCCGACTCGATCGCCGAGAAAATGGGGTGCACCGCGCCCTACGTGCTGGTCTCGGACCAGACGGTCAAGGCCGCGCAGGCGCCGCTGGTCGACCGCCTGCGGCACGCGCTGAAGGGCGCGCCCGCCTTTTACTGGAAGGGCGGGGAAACCGAGAAGAACCTCGGGTCGATCCAGAAGCTGCTGACCTGGATGCTGCGGCAGGGCTGCTCCCGCAAGGCCACGCTGGTGGCCCTGGGCGGCGGCGTCGTGGGCGACATGGCCGGCTTCGCCGCCTCGATCTTCCTGCGCGGAATCTCTTTCATCCAGGCCCCGACGACCTTGCTGTCGATGATCGACTCGAGCGTGGGCGGCAAGACCGGCGTGAACCACCCGCTGGGAAAAAACCTGATCGGGGCCTTCCACCAGCCGCGCGCCGTGATCATCAGCCTTTCGGCCCTGTCCACCTTGCCGCGCGGCGAATTTCTGGCGGGGCTGGGCGAAGCCGCCAAGTACGCGTTCATTCACGGGCGGTCGGAGACCGCGCGGTCAATCCTGGGAACGGACTTGCTGGGCTGGCTGGAAGCCAACGCCGGCGCGCTTCTGCGCCAGGAACCCCAAGCCTTGAAGTCCCTCATTCGCGTCTCCTGCGCCATCAAGGCGGAGGTGGTCGGCGACGACGAGCGCGAAACGGCCGAGGGCGGCCGCGCGATCCTGAACTACGGGCATACCTTCGGGCATGCCTTCGAATACCTCGCGGGGTACCAGATGCCCCACGGGCTCGCGGTGGCCCTCGGGATGCGCTGCGCGGCCCGCCTGGCCGCGCGCCTCGGCATGCTGACGCCCGCGGAGGAGGCCCGCCATGACGCCCTGCTCGACGCGCTCGAACTGCCGCGCGTTTTCGAGGGCCCCTTCGACGACGAGAAGGCCTGGGAAGCGACCGGGCGCGACAAGAAGGCCGACACCGGGCGGCGCGTGTTCATCCTGCCGCAGGGCCTTGGCAGCGTGACTACGGTGGTGAACCCGCCCAAGGCGGAGGTGCTGGAGGCCTTTCACGCGGTGACGCGGGGGCGGGCATGAGCATTCTGGTCACCGGCTGCAACAGCACGCTGGGCTACCACCTGCTCAACCTTTTCCCCCACAACAACCAGGGCCGCATCGTGGCCATGGCCTCCGAGCTGCCCCCCGAGCACCTGCGCCTCGCGCACGTCCGTTACGTCAAGGGCAACCACCAGGATTACAAGGAGATGTTCGCCCTCCTGTCCGAGTGGAAACCCGCCGAGATCTACCACATCGTTTCGCAGGAATTCTCCCTCGGCATGCCGGGGATGAAGGCCTCTTCCCTCCTGCAGTTCTTCATGACCGGGGCTTTCAACGTCCTCGAGACCGTGCGCCAGGCCGTTCCCAAGGCCCGCGTGCTGCTCGCCTCCTCGGCGGAGATCTACGGCGGCAGCAAAGGCATGATGGACGTGCTGCACCGGGAAACCGATACCCCGCAGCCCATGACGCCGTACGCGACCGCGCAGGCCTCCTGCGAGCTGCTGGCCCGCCAGTACACCTTGGCGCACAACCTGGACATCGTGACGGCCCGCCCCTTCAGCGTCACGGGCCCCCACCAGCACGAGAAGTTCGTGCTGTCCTCCACCGCCTCCCAGATCGCGGCCATCGCGCAGCACGACGGTGAAACCGCCATTTACACCGGCAACCTCGACGTCTCGCGCGACTATCTCGACGTGCGCGACCAGGCCCGCGCGATGACCTTGCTGATGAAGCGCGGCGTGACCGGCGAGACCTACAACATCTGCTCGGGAAAGGTGCGCACCATCCGCGACATGGTGCAGTTCCTGATCAACCTTTCGGGCTACCCCATCGAGATCCGCGTCGACCCGGCGCTGGAGCGCCACATCGACATCCCCCTGCTCGCGGGTTCGCCCGAGAAGTTCATGGCGCTCACCGGCTGGAAGCCGATGATCTCCCTCGAGGACAGCTTGCGCGACCTGTACGCCGAAATCAAAACCCGCCGCAACTCGCCCCCTCCCCAGGGATAACCTATGCTCTCACTGCTGCTTTTTCAGCTCACCGGCATCCAGATCTTCGAAGACCGCCTCTTTCGGGCGGGCGCCGCCTCGCTGTTCGCCGCGATGATCGTCTTTTTGTTCATGCCGCGCTTCATCGCCTTTTTGCGGCGCCTCGACGCCACCGCCGACTTCGAGGCCGGCAAGACCCCTCCCCCGCCCATCATGGGCGGCATGCTGGTGGTGCTCGCCGTCATCCTCGCCTCGCTGGCCTTCGCGCGCATGAACGCGTTCTCCCTCTCCACCTTGGTCATCCTGCTTGCTTACGCCGTCATCGGCGGGGTGGACGACGTGATGAAGGTGCGCAACAAGCGCCTGGTGCTGCAGGGAAAGATCACGCGCGCCGACTACCAGGCCAAGGCCGACGGCATCTCCGCCCGCCTGCGGCTGTTCCTCTACTTTCTGTTCTCCTTGGTCGTCGCCGTTTTCGCCTACAAGTTCATCCCCGGCCTCTCGGGCCATGTGACCTTGCCCTTCATCAAGCCCGAGCTTTGGTTCCCGCATCTGCCCAACTGGGCCTTCATCGGCCTGATCTGCCTGGTGATCGCCTCGACCGCCAACGGGGCCAACTTCACCGACGGGCTCGACTCCCTGGTGAGCGTGCCCCTGATCACCACCGCCCTGTTCGCGGGCATCGTGGCCTACATCGGCGGCAACGCCATCTTCGCGAAATACCTGCTTATACCCTACCTTCCCGGCGGCGACGAGCTCGCGCCCATCTGCGCGGCCATCATCGGAGCGCTGCTCGCCTACCTGTGGTACAATAGCCCGCCCGCCGAGATCTACATGGGCGACGCGGGCGCCATCGGCCTGGGCGGCGCGATCGGCGTGATGTTCGTGCTCCTCAAGATCGAATTGTTCCTGCCCATCGTCGGGCTCGTCCTGCTGCTGGAAATGGCCTCCGTGGTCCTGCAGATCGGCGGCTTCAAGGTCACGAAGAACCTCTCGCCCGACAAGCAGGGGCGCCGCCTGTTCCTGCGCGCGCCGCTGCACCACCATTACCAGTTCAAGTGGAAGGACCGCTTCGCCTCCCCGCAGCTGATGAACTCCAAGATCCTCTGGCGGTTCCATCTCGTGTCGATCCTCGCGCTGATCGTGGGGATTCTGGTGTTCTTTAAGTTCCAACACAGGAACTACATGCTCACTTTTGAATCTGCGCAGACCCTATTAAAACAACATGGGCAAGAGCACCTGCTTGCCTTTTGGGATGAGCTGGGCCCCGAGGCGAAGACATCGCTCTTATCCGACATAGAGGCAGTGGATTTCGATTTGATCGCGCGCGTTCATCGGGAGCAGGTCGTGAACCCCGCGGTCGTGGGCGAGAAGGAAATCGTGGAGCCGCTGCGCGGAGAACGGATTTCGGCGGCGGAGCGCGCGGAGCTGGAAAATCCGCGCGGGCAAAGCGGCCGCCTTTCTGGTGGCGGGCGGGCAGGGCACGCGGCTGGGGCACGACGGCCCCAAGGGCGTGTTCGACATCGGCTTGCCCTCGGGAAAGTCCCTCTTTCAACTGCAGGCGGAACGCCTGCTCCGTCTGGGCCGCCTGTGCGGGCGGCCCGTGCCGTGGTACGTCATGACCAGCCGCGAGAACCACGGCCCCACCACGGACTTCTTCGAACGACACGATTTCTTCGGCCTCGGCCGCGACCAGGTCTCGTTCTTTCCCCAGGCGGAGCTTCCCCTCACCGATGCGGACGGAAAAATCCTGCTGGCCGACAAGGGACGGCTCTCGCTGGGACCCAACGGAAACGGCGGTTGTTTTCCGGCGTTGAAGCAAAGCGGGGCTTTGGGCGACATGCGCAAACGCGGGGTGGAATGGGTGTTCACCTATAGCGTCGACAACGCCCTCGTGAAGGTGTGCGACCCCGTGTTCCTGGGCTTCGCCGCGCGCTCGGGGCTGCCGGCCGCCAGCAAGGCCGTCGCCAAGGCGTCGCCCGAGGAACGCGTGGGCGTGTTCTGCCTGCGCGACGGCAAACCCTCGGTGATCGAATACAGCGAGATGACGCCGGAGATGTGCGCCGCGCGGGATGAATCCGGACTGCTGTACGGCTCGGCCAACATCGCCGTCCACCTGTTCCACGTCGACTTTCTCGAGGCCAACGCAGCGGCTTCCCTCCCCTACCACGCGGCGCACAAAAAGATCCCCCACGTCGACGCATCGGGAACTAGCGTCACGCCCGCGGCGCCCAACGCCTACAAGTTCGAACTGTTCATGTTCGACCTCTTCCCCCGCGCCCCGGGCATGGCCGTGCTCGACGTCGCGCGCGCCGAGGAATTCGCGCCGGTGAAGAACAAGGAGGGCAACGACAGCCCCGCCACCGCGCGCGCCATGATCACGGAACTGCACCGCGGCTGGGCCCTGGCCGCCGGGGTGCACGGGGCCGACATGGCCGAGGCCGTCGAGGTCTCGCCGCTGACCTCCTATGCCGGGGAGGATCTCGCCGCCAAGGACTTCACCTGGAATCCCACGCGGCCCATCCTGACGGCATGAGATACTGTCATTCCCGCGAAGGCGGAAACCCAGATAACGCAGGAAGAACTGCAATGCATCCTGCGGCGTTTACACCTTCTCTGGCTGGGCCCCCGCGGGGGTGACGGATAGAACTACAGGCATGGTTCTGCGTCCCCTTCTAGGAACTCTTGCCGTCGCCCTGTTGAAAATCCTGGGACGGCTTCCCCTGTGGATCCCGCTCGCGCTGGGCAACGTCCTTCTTCCATTCTACGCCCCCTTCCGCCGCCGCACGCGCATGCGGTTCTCCCGATTACGCGATGGTCAAGGGCGCACAGCCGTGCGCCCCTACCCACGCGTGGATCCAACCCTGTATTACCGCATGCG
>JAJNBB010000053.1 GCA_021155885.1 Fibrobacteria bacterium
TCCACGGGTTGTCATGTGCCTGAATCTACACTCGACAAATCGTTGCAGCTCGTATTCCGTAAAAAATCGTTTGCGGTTCGCAAACGTTTGCGAAGGCCCTCAGCGCGGGTTTTCGAGCATTTCCCGGGCCTGGTGAAAGTCGGGCTTCAATTCCACGGCCTTGCGAAGCAGGCGTCGACCCTCGGCCGTGTCGCCCAGCCACAGGCGGTACGCGCCCTGGTAGGCGTACGATTGCGCGTAATCCCAGAGCACGGTCGGGGAGAGGGGATTCGATGCGGGCAGGGGACGGTAGACCGGTTCCCGCACCGCGACGCGCGTGGTGTCCTCGGCCGCGAGCAGGCGGAACACCATGCCGGTGGGAGCGTGCTGGTAGGGTTCGATCAAATCCGGATTGATCCCGCCGGAGACATAGACGGGGCGTCCCGCCCGCCAGCTGGCGCGCACGAACGCGTGGAACATGACCGCCACGCTCGCGCGGATTCCCGTGGAATCCTCCTGCGACTCCAGGAAGCGGTCCATCTTCGCGCGAAACACCTCGACCTCCGCGCGGGATTCTTCCAGGAGCCAGGGTGCGCGCTGCTCGAGGTGACCGAAGTACCACGGATTTCCGAGCAAGATGATGTCGAGCACGGCGACGTCCTTTCGGAATCCCTCCACGTTCTGCAGGTAGAAGGCCGGGCCTCCGAGGCGCTCATATTCATTGGTGAAAAACACCGCTCCCGAATCCATGGAATTCAGCACGTTCCGCGCGTAGTCGTCCACCAAGGTATCGCGGCTCTTGTCGAGGTGGCTGAAGTTGAGAAACAGCGGGCAAAGGGCGATAACGCCCACCACCAACAGGGCGACCCGGCGCGGGCGGGCTCCCGCGGGGAGGTCCACGATCCACCGGGCTCCCAGGACGGCCCACGTCGCCACGACGAAGTGCGCGTTCAGGTTGAAGTTGGGATCGTTGAACGCGTAGTTGACCGCGTAGAAAACCCCCGTCGCGAAGATCAGCGCCGTGAAGACCAGGAGGCGCGGCGCGCGGCGCAGGCTCCACAGCCCTAGGACCGCCAGCACGAGCGGGGCGTAGCCGAAGTCGCCGGGCAGCTCCCTGAAGAACCCGGCGAACTTGCGGCCGGCGATCTCCCACGACGAGAACATCTGGTCGCCGTATTGCGCGGCGGTGACGTGCTTCCACACGGCGCCCGGCGTCGAGGGATCCCCCCAGTTCATCAGGGGCCCCTGCGCGGCGCGCAGGGGAAGGTACAGGTACAGCGAGAGGGGCGCGAGGAACGGAAGGACGGCCACGGCGATGCGTCCCCAGGCGGCGCGCCCGAAGCCGTGGACGCTGAAAAACAGGTACAGGAACGCCGGCGCTAGCAGCACCGTCATCATGTGGTTGGTGAAGCTCAGGCCCAGCGTGAAGGCGAAAAGGATCCAGGTCCTCCGGGTACCGTCCGCCAGCGCCCGCAGGAAGAGGCCCGTCACGAGCGCCAGGAAAACCAGGTGCAAGGCATAGACCTCGAGGGCCACGGCCTCGGACCAGTACACCGCCGAATAGGCGAAAACGACGGTGCCCGCGGCCGCGGCCGCGCGAGGGACGGTCGGGTTCGCGGCGGGCGGGGGCGCCATGCCGAATAGCGCGCGCGCGCTTGGGGAAAGCAGGAAAAGGAACAACCGGAAGAACGAGAAGGCCGCGAAGGCCGCCAGGAGCGCCCCCAGCAGGTTGAGCCGCCAGATCACCGTGCCGCCGATCGGAAGGTGCGAGAAGAACCAGCCAAGCAAGGTGAAAAGGGGGTACCCGGTCGGGTGCGCGATCCCGAGGGTGTAAAGGGCCGTCGCGAGCTCTCCGGGATCTTCGGTGGTCACGGTTCCCGAAAGCGTCCGGAGATAGACGCAGAAGGCCGACGCTGCCAACAGCAGACCCCAAGCGTTGTCGTTGTATCGGATTGCTTTCATGCGCGAGAGCCAATAATAAGAATGGTAAGAATGGGGTGGAGGCGGCATGGCGCGGGACAAAAAAAAGAGGCGGGCAATGCCCGCCTCTTTTTTTTGTCTTGAACCGACCCGGGTTACTGGATCGTCACCAGGCGATGCGAGCGCCCCGCGGGACCCGTCACGGCGACGGCGTACACGCCGGCGCGCAGGCCCGTGAAGTTGTAGGCGCGCTCCGCGCCGGTGCCCTGCTGCATGGCAATGCGGCTGCCATCGACGCCGAGCAGCTCGACCTTGTGGGAGCCGGGCTGGATGGTGGTCACGGTCAGCATGCCCTGGCCCGCGGCGAGGCGGGAGTATTGGGTCGCGGCGCCCGGAGCCTTGCGGCCGGGGTTGATGGCGACCGGGACCTTGGAGAGCGAATCATACTTGGCCGTCCACAGGATGGCGTTGTAGATCGTGCGACGGAAAGCGCGCGTGCCCTGCCAGACGTTCGTACGATGGCCCATGCCCGTATAGAAGGTGCGACCGCCGGTGGGCAGCGCGCGGAACCAGCTGTGCGGGTGGTTCTCACCCATCGCCAGGTTCTGAATGCCGGTCATGCCGGTTTCGATGAGTTTCTGGGTGGGCTTCAGGAAGGGACGTGCGCGAATCTGGGCACCCGAGTTCGTGAAGAAGAACCATTCTTCGATAAAGCTGGAATCCGAATTTCCGCCCGAGAAAACAGCCTTGTTCAGGAACATCCAGCTAGAATCGGTTTGATAAACCGAATCCAGGCGGAGCTTGGCCACCTGCTCGGCCGGGTGGTTATTGAACTGGGTGCCATGGATGGTGTCCAGCGGCCCCCACGTGCCCTTGGAGTCGGAAATGGCGTGAATGCCGACGTAGCCCTTGGTGGTCCAGAAGTTGGCGATGGCGTCGCGCTGGGTGGCGTTCGTGACGCGGGTGCCGAAGTTCACCACGGAGCTGAGAATCATCACATCCGCCGAATCCTGCAGGTAGGCGACGAAGGCGGAAATCGCGGCGGCGTCGGGACCGCAGGTAGACTGACCGCCGCACGTGCCGTCGGGACCACCGGTACCCGCCGCGGTGGGCATGGTGCGGAAGTAGAAGCCGGCGGTCGGGACGACCAGGCTGTCGCCCAAGCCCGCGGCCGCGGGATCCGCGAG
Organism: Fibrobacteria bacterium; assembly: GCA_021155885.1. Lineage (GTDB taxonomy): Bacteria > Fibrobacterota > Fibrobacteria > UBA11236 > UBA11236 > UBA11236. The sequence goes on from JAJNBB010000053.1 coordinate 3,087, forward strand.
CATGGTCGCCATCACGGTATGCGAGGTATGGATGTTGGTGTGCCAGTAGGTGTTACCCGTTCCCCGGAACATGGCCACCCGGATCGGGCGGTCGATGCCGGGCTTGCCTTGCGCCCACACCGAAGCAGCGAATCCGAGCAGCGCAACGCTAAAGAAAATTTTCTTGAAGAGCATGTTTTTCCTCTTTCTTTCTTCCCTGTTTCTCCATGGGAATAATGATTTAATCTACCCCCGCATCCGGAAACGCGCATGAGATTTTATGTTGGAAAATGCGCATCATTGATAAGAAACAAGGACAAAAATGCGACGGATCGCGAAAAAATACCAATAGCGACCCTTTACTACCAGTACGGCTTCCCTTCGCAAAATTCCCAAAAAGCGTATTGACAAACGGACATTGGGGGCTAGATTAACCCCGCACTCCCTTTGAGAGATTCAGGGGAACCTCACCTCACGACCATTCAGGAGCGTGGCATGAACAAATCCCACCATAAACTTCTTTTCGCCTTGCTGGCCTGCGCCTTGGGCGCTTCCCAGGCCCAGGATCCGGATGTCGTCCTGAAGCCCCTTTCGATCACGGGCCAGTTCGACAACGGGCACGTCGTCAAGGGCAAGACCCACAAGGATCTTCTGAATCCTTTCGGGGGCATCGACATGGAGATGGATTTCTTCACCCGCACCAGCGTCTGGCTGACCCAGGAAGCGACCATCCGCGAGCGGTTCACCCTGATCGTGGGCGTCGGCGGCGTGCTCTGGTACACCATGCCCTCCATTACCCGCGACCCGCTGACCATGCAGACCATGTTCGGCCCGGGCATCTCGCAGGCCCAGGGCGTTTATACCTGGGGCGACCTGAGCGACCCGACGGCCCGCTTGCAGGTGGGCTATTTCCCCTATAAATACAACGCCGACTCCAAGAACCTGGGAGAGTACCTGCTGCGCTCGGGCACCTACCCCGGCTATCTGATGACCGGCGGCTGGAACATGATCTCCAGCTCCGCCTTCATGGCGCAGGGCGCCCGCGTGAACGTTCCGTTGTGGGACGGCAAGTTCCAATCGGACTTCCTCGTGACGATGGAGACCAACCTCCCGCCGCTGTTCAGCCTCACGCCTTCGTACGTCGCCACCGTGAAGCCCGTCAACGGCCTCACCGTGGGCGCCGGCGTCGCCTGCAACCACTGCATCTCCGCCAAGCCCAGCCGCGAGTCCCCCAGGCAGCCGGCGAACTCGTATATCACCGGGTTCGGGATCGACTCCGCCAACGGCGAATACCGCTATCGGATCGACCGCGACACGACGAAGTTCTACACCTTCCAGGGCATCAAGCTTTCGGCGAACGCCTCGGTGGACCCCAAGGCTTTCATCCCGATGGGAGACCTCCTCGGGCCCGAGGACCTGAAGGTGTACGGCGAAATCGCCCTGCTGGGCGTGAAGAACTATCCCCATTACTACGAGAAGCGCACCGAGCGCATGCCCGTCATGATGGGCGTGAACCTCCCGGCCTTCAGGTTCCTCGACGTCCTGTCGCTGGAAGTCGAGTATTACAACAACCAGTACGCGAACAACATCAGCAACATGTTGTACGACGCGTACCCCACCTGGCCCGAGTTCAACGACGCCAACGGCTACGCGACTCTCGCCGAGCTCGAGGCCGTCCTCGAGGCCGAAAGGGAGTACAACGAGAGGTGGACCTCGCGCGACAACTGGAAATGGACCGTCTATGCCAAGAAGAACGTGACCAAGGGCGTGCGCATCTACGCCCAGGCGGCGAGCGACCATCTCCGCACCATCAACTTCAACCTCGGACCTTTCCCCGCCTATGTTCCCGTCACGAACAAGAACGGCAAAGAGTGGTACTACCTCGTTCGCCTTGAGTTCGGAATCTGAGACCCCGGGAAAACAGAAAGGAAGGTTACATGCAAAACAGCATATTGACTTCGGTTATGCTGGCCTCCTGCCTGGCGGTCTCCACCGTTCGGGGGCAGGATGACGACGTCACGGTAAAGCCCCTCTCCGTCGGCTCGGTGATCGACGTGGGCCAGATCGTGCAGGGCCGCGGAGACTTCAACGGTGTGCCCATCCAGCGGACCACGGTGTGGCTCCAGCAGGCGATCTCGATCGGCCCGCGGCTCGACGTGCGCGCCGGCCTGGGCAGCATTTTCTGGTACAAGTCGCCCCCCGAGCAGCCGGGCTCCGGCGAGGCGGGCCGCTTCAAGACCCTGCCTAAATTCGGCGTGGGCATCTCGCGCGCCGACATGGAGTACCGCTTCAGCGACGTAGACCCCATGTTCACGTTGCAGGCCGGCTATTTCCCCTACAAGTACAACCCGGATGCCAGGAACCTGGGCGAATACCTCCTGCGCGCGGGAGCCTACCCGGGCTATCTGAGCACGGGCGGCTGGAACCTGATCTCGGGCGGCGGCACCATGGTGCAGGGCCTGCGCCTGAACGTGTCGCTGTGGGGAGGACGCTTCCAGTCCGACTTCCTGCTGCCCATGGAGCAGGACCGTCCCTATATCAACGGGGACCTCTCGCCGACCTACGTGGCCTCGCTCAAGCCCGTGCGCGGCCTGGAGCTGGGAGCGGGCGCGTCCTGCTACCACTGCATCTCGGTCAAGCCCAGCCACACTTCCCCCGAGCTCAAGCCCCGCACCGACGGCCAGTCCCAGACCAGCTTCGGCTACGGCAACGGGTACGTCATCGAAAACCCGAACTACGACGCCGTGGCCGACTCGGGCCCGACGCCGATCGGCTTCGCGGAGCGCTACGACGGCAACAACCCTAACGCCAACTCGCGCTACCTCATCGACACCACGCGCTTCTACACCTTCAAGGGCGTGAAACTCATGGCGCGCGCGTCCCTGGATCCGAAAGCCTACGTCCCGCTGCCGATGCTCGGCCCCGAGGACCTCAAGGTCTTCGGCGAAGTGGCGCTGCTCGGCGTCGAGAACCGCCCGTTCTACTTCGAGAAGCGCACCGAGCGCATGCCGGTGATGTTCGGCGTGAACCTGCCCACGCGTCTGTTGGGCTACACCTACCTGGACGTCCTTTCATTCCAGGTGGAGTACTACAACTCGCCGTTCGCCAACGCGACGCGCAACAGCGACAAGGTCAACCGCCTGACGTTGCCGATCATGTCGGGCTACGACGGGGGCGGCATCCTGACGGACGACCCGAACCTGTTCGACATGGATCACCGCAACGTGACCGGGGACGACTGGAAATGGTCGGTCTACGCCGCCCGGCAGGTCATCAAGGGCCTGCGCCTGCATGCCCAGGTGGCCAACGACCACTCGCGCTTTCCCGACGAGTGGGCCCGCTACTCGGTGGTGCCGGCGACGGTGCTCCCCAAAGATTGGTACTACGTCGTCCGGCTCGAGCTGGGCATTTAATCCAACGGACCTGAATCGAAAAAAGGCCGGCCCCGAGAGGGACCGGCCTTTTTCATTAAGGCGGCGGACGCGGCGGCGCGCGCCGTCGTAATGGGAATCAGACCTCCTCGAACTCCGCGTCCTGCGCTTCGTCCCCGGAAGCCGAGGAGCCGCCGCTCGCGGCGCGCCCGGCCTGGTCGGCCGTCTCGCCGTTGAACAGGAAGTCCCCGTCCCGAAAGTCGACCGCGAGGTGCATGCCTGCCTTCAGCTTGCCCGCGAGCAGCGCCCGGCTCAGCGGGTTCTCCAGGCGGTTCTGGATGAAGCGGTTGATGGGCCGCGCGCCGAATTGCGGGTCGTGGCTGAGTTCCGCGATGGCCCGCGCCGCCTTCGGCGTGATCTCCGAGCTGATGCCGCGCTCGCGCAGGCGCTTCTGCAGGTCCCGAAAGCGCAGGGCGGCGACCTGCATCAATTCCTCGACCCCCAGCGGCTGGAAGGCGATGATGGCGTCGATGCGATTGACGAACTCGATGCGGAAGAACTTGCGGATCTCCGGCATCAGGGCCTCGGCCGTCACGGCCTCCTTCGACTCGGCGATGAGGTGGGACCCGATGTTCGAGGTCATCACGATAATCGTGTTCTTGAAGCTCACGGTGCGCCCCTGCGAATCGGAGAGCCGTCCGTCGTCGAGAACCTGGAGCAGCATGTTGAAAACGTCGGGATGGGCCTTTTCGACCTCGTCGAACAGCACCACCGAATACGGCTGGCGACGCACCGCTTCCGTCAGCTGTCCGCCCTCCTCGTAACCCACATACCCCGGCGGGGCCCCGATGAGCTTGCTCACGGCGTGCTTCTCCATGTACTCGCTCATGTCGAGCCGGATCACGCGGTCCTCGCTGTCGAACAGGAGCTCGGCCACGGCCTTCGTCAACTCCGTTTTTCCCACGCCCGTGGGGCCCAGGAACAGGAAGCTGCCGATGGGGCGGTTCTCGCGTCCCAACCCCGAGCGGTTGCGCACGATGGCGTCGCTCACGGCCTGCACGGCGTCCGCCTGCCCGATCACGCGCTTTCCCAGGTGGCTCGGCAGGTTGAGCAGCTTCTCCGTCTCCTCGGCGCGCAGCCGCGTCACGGGAATCCCCGTCCAGCGCGATACCACCTCGGCGATTTCATCCTCGGTGACCTCCTCGTGGAACTCGCTCTGGCCCACGCGGCTCTGCGCCGCGGCCTCCTCGGCCTCGCGCAGCTTGTTCTCGGCCTCGCGCAGCGTCTTGTACTTCAGTTCGGCGGCGCGGCTTAAGTCATAGGCCGCCTCGGCCTCGGCGATCGCCCGGTGCACGGCGTCGAGCTCGGCCTGGCGTTCGCGAATGGCCTGGATGAACTTCGCGCGCTCGTCCCACTGCCGTTGCATCGCCCCGGCCTGGCCCTCGAGGTCGGCGATTTCCTTTTGCAGCGAGGCGAGACGCTCGCGGCTCTTTTCGTCCTTTTCGGACTTCAGGGCCTTTTCCTCGATGCGATACTGCAGGAGCCGGCGCGACAGGGAGTCGAGTTCCTCGGGCATGGTGTCGAGCTGGGTCTTCACCATGGCCGCGGCCTCGTCCATCAGGTCGATGGCCTTGTCGGGCAAAAAGCGGTCGGCGATGTAGCGGGACGAAAGCTTCACGGCGGCGACGATCGCATTGTCCTGGATGCGCACGCCGTGGTGGCGGTCGAATTTCTCCTTGATGCCGCGCAGGATCGAAACGCTTTCCTCCTGGCTGGGCTCGCCCACGGGGACGGGCTGAAAGCGGCGCTCCAGCGCGGCATCCTTTTCGATGTACTGCTTGTACTCATCCAGCGTCGTCGCGCCGATGCAATGCAGCTCGCCGCGCGCCAGCTTGGGCTTGAGCAGGTTGCTCGCGTCCATGGCGCCGTCGGTCTTGCCCGCGCCCACGAGGGTGTGCAGCTCGTCGATGAAGAGCAAGGTGTTGTTGTCTTTTTCCAGCTCCTTGAGCACGGCCTTGAGGCGCTCCTCGAATTCACCGCGATATTTCGCGCCCGCGATCAGGCTGCCCAGGTCCAGGCTGAACAGCTTCTTGCCCTTCAGCGACTCGGGCACGTCGCCCTTGACGATGCGCTGCGCCAGCCCCTCGACGATGGCGGTCTTGCCCACGCCCGGTTCGCCCACGAGCACCGGGTTGTTCTTGGTCTTGCGCGAAAGGATGCGGACCACGCGGCGGATCTCCTCCTCGCGCCCGATGACCGGGTCGAGCTTGCCTTCGCGCGCGAGGGCCACCAGTTCCTGTCCGTATTTTTGCAGCACGTTGTATTCGTTTTCGGCGTTGGCGGAATGGGCTCCCGGGCCCTCCCCATTGCCTCCCGAGTCGCGGTTACGCATGATGGCTCCCTTCAGCGAGTCGAAGCCGACTCCGTGTTTTTGCAGAACGCTTTTGAGCTCGAACATCTCGGCCCGGCCGGCCAGGGATAAGAGCAGGTGCTCGACGGTGATGAAACTGTCTCCCATTTCGCGCGCGATGGCCTCGGCCCCGCGCAGCACGCGGTGGACATCGGGAGAAACCTGGTCCGACGACGTGCCGCCCTCCACGCGCGGCAACTTGGCGACGGCGGCCTCCAGGTCCCCGATGAAGGTGCTCGGCTCGATGCCGCAGTCTCGCAGCGAGGGGTCCAGAACGTCGAAGCCGGCGCGCAGAACGCCGCAGGCCAAGTGCAGGGACGTCAACTCGGAATCCCGGTTTTTATCCCGGATTTCCTGAGCCTTTTGGAGCGCCTCTTGGGCTAAATGGGTCAATTCGTTCATGTTTTTACCCCTAGAGCAAACGGAATGCCGAAAAAATTGCGGCTAGGAGATTAAAATGCGCCTCTTTGGGATTCATTATGCAACATACGCGAAACAGGGGGCCCAGGCGAATGGCCATTTTGTACCAGTTTTTGCGGGTTTTAGGCGTGCCGAGGGGAGCCTTTGGCCCTAGATTACCCTCGTTCCTCTCAGCTTATGCGAATTCCTGCTAAGATCCTTCCGGGGGTTTTGACCCTTTCGTTACCCTTGCTCTTCGGGGCTTCGAGGCCTGCGTGCGCGCAGGGCGACAGCTTGCGGTGGCACGAATTCCGTCCGGCCGTGATGACCGATCTGGGGCACATCGTCCGCGGGGATTATGGCGGCAACGCGCAGAGCTTCGAGCCGCTGAACCGCAACACGGTCCTGCTTGAGCAAACGGCCGCCTATGGGAGCTGGAATTTCGACGGAGGGTTCAAGGCCATCATCTGGTGGCCTTTCCCCCAGGCGAAGGAGCCCTATACCCGCACCGTCCGGGTCGAACCCCGGCTTTCGGTGGCGCGCGCCCGGTACGGCTTTCGGGAGGAAACGTTTCTGGAGGTCGGTTTCTTCCCCTACAAGTACAATCCCGACGCCCGGAACCTGGGGGAATACCTCTACCGGTCCGGAACCTACCCGGGGGTGATCCGCAACACGGACGGATTCCATTTGATGAACCACGCGCTGTACGAAGCCTACGGCGCGCATTTGCGCCACGCGCTGGCGGGCGGCCGCCTGGTTCAGGACTTCAATTTGTTCGCCGAGCCGACCACGGTCCCCGTCGGCGATCTTACGCCGGCCTACGAACTGTCCTTCAACCTGCCGCTTGTCCAGATCGGCGCCGGCGTGGCCTTCAACCGCCTGATCGCGGCCCGCCCGAGCCGCACGCGTCCCCGCGTGAAGGACAACGCTTATTATGAGGTGGACGCGCCCGGCGGGGGCGCGGAATTCGCCGGACCGTATGGGTTGTTGCCCGACGGAAGCCCGGTGAAGTCCCGGATCGATGCCGGCGACACGACGGTGCGCCGGACCTATTACTACACCCAGCGCGGAATCAAGCTGATGGCGCGCGCGGCGCTGGACCTCGGTTTTCTGCTGCCGGCGGACGGCCGAAGCCCCGGGGACCTGCGTATTTTCGCGGAGGCGGCGCTCCTCGGCGTGGAGAACCAGCCTTACCTGTACGAGGACCGCTCGCGGCGCCTGCCGGTCATGTTCGGCGCGAACCTTCCGACCTGGCGCCTTCTCGATTTGCTTTCGGTCCAGGCCGAGCACTACCGCACGCCCTACGGCAACAGCTACAACTACGACTACTTCGGCTATCCGAGCTGGAAGGTCAGTCCCGCCGACACGGCGTCCGGCAACCATCGCGATGACTGGAAATGGTCCGTGAACGCGCGCAAGCGCGTGAACCGGCTGCTGACGGTACACGCGCAGGCGGCGAGCGACCACCTGCGCCTTCCCGCCTTTAACCTGAACCCCACGCCGACCGACCTTACGCAAGGCCCGAAGGACTGGTACTACCTCGTCCGATTGGAGTGCCGGCTCTAGCCGGCCAGGAGGAACGCATGATGCACTCGCGCCTAATCCCCCTTGGGCTGTTCGCCGCGTTCTCGGCGCTTCCCGGGTCCGCCCAGACGTCCGATTCGATCCGCACGAAGCTGACGGTGCGGTCGTTCATCGACTACGGCCATATAGTCAACGGTTCCAATCCCACCGGCAATGCCAACGCGGGCGTATCGAAGGATGCCTCCATGCTACCGCTCAACCGGACGAACTTCCTCGCCATCCAGGAAATCGCCGCCGGCGACTTCGACGTAGCGGCCGGCCTCTCGGGCCTGATATGGTGGCCCTATGGCGGAGGGGTCACCGACGCCAGCGAGCGCGTGATGAACGTGAAGCCCATGGTGCCCGTGGCGCGCGTCCGCTGGCGCTTCGGCGAGCCCGCGTCGACCTCGGGAGCCCTGCTCGCGGGAACCTTCGGCCACAAGTACAACCCCGACGCGAAGAACCTGGGAGAGTACCTCTATCGCTCCGGAACCTACCCCGGGTTCCTGATGACCACCGAGGGGTGGCTGCTGATGAACCGGGCGAACCACTACAGCCATGGGGCCTTGCTGACGGTCTCCCAGTTCGGGGGCGCCCTGCGACACAACCTGTCCTTGTTCATGGAGACGAATTATTTCCCCATCGGGGACTTTTCGCCGGGCTACGACGTTTCGTTCACCCGAAAGTGGTTCGAGCTCGGCGGCGGCGCGGTGCTGAATCATTATCTCGCCCTGCGTCCCAGCAAGCTGGAACCCAAGGACGCCCAGAACACCTACGTGCATGCCCGCGACACGGCGCAAGGGCGGGACTACTACGGCCCGGGCGACCTTGTGCCCTCGGAGATTTCCGGGTCGCCCGACTTCACCCAGGAGGTCCTCGGTCGCTGGACGCACAAGGGGGTGAAGGTGATGGGCCGCGCCGCGCTCAACTTGAACTCACTTCTTCCCGCCGACAAGCGCAATCCCGAGGATTTGCGCTTCTTCGCCGAGGTCGCCCTGCTGGGCGTGAAAAACCATCCCCTGTATTACGAGAAGCGGGCGGAGCGCATGCCGGTCATGTTCGGCGTGCACGTGCCGACGTTCAGGCTCCTCGACGTCCTGACCTTGCAGGGCGAGTATTACGCGTCCCCCTTTAACGACAACTCCCTGTTCACGTCGGCCTCGCTCCCCATCTGGGCCGCGGAGTTCGAGACGGTGGATTCGAATTTTGTGACTTACCCGGTGCTGGATTCCGACGGAAAGGTGATCGTCAAGGAGAACCACCGGGACGACTGGAAGTGGTCCGTCTACGCCCGGAAGACCGTGAACCGCGTGATCAGCGTTCACGCGCAGGCGGCCAGTGATCACATCCGCCTTACCGACGGAAAATTCAACGCCAGCAGCGTGCCGCTGACGGGGACGCCGAAAGAATGGTATTATCTGCTGAGGCTGGAGTTTGCGCTGCGTTAATTCTTTACCAGAGGCTTACATGATCGACAAAATCAAATTCCTCCTGCCGGGGCTTCTGCTCGGGTCCGCCGCGCACGCCCTCGTCGCGCCGAACCCGGCCAGCCTGCTTTCCTCCAAAAAAATCCTGGTCATTCGGGGCACCGACGCGGTCTCCTCGGAGCACGGGGGCGCGCGCGTCGCCTTGAACGGCAAGCTGCGGCAGCTTCAGGCCCAGGTGGGCTTCCAGATGGATAGCGCCAACGCCACCACCAGCGGCACCGGTTATACCTCGGCCTCGGGCGCCACGCTGGGCGCGCTGGCCGACTACGACATCATTTTCTTCAATTACTGGTTTCACAGCGCCAACGCCGGGACGTTGACGACGTTCCAGGGCAACTTCAAGGCGTGGACGGGCAACACCGCCAAGAAGCGCGGCTGGCTCGGCGTGCATACCTCCGGGGCCAACGAGGCCAACGAATGGAACTGGTTCCGCGACAGCGTGACCGCCATGCAATACCACGTGCACGCCGGCGCCGCGCAGGCCGGCACGATCCGCAAGAGCGCCGTCGACTCGATCCGGAACGCGCCCATCATGGCCGGCCTGCCCGATACCGTGCGCATCCCCTCAGACGAGTGGTACGACTTCGCCTATGCCCCGCTGTTCGCCGACGCCCGGGTGATGTACTACCTGGACGAAAGCACCCTGCCGACGCCTCTGCCCGCCGCGGCCCGCATGAGCCCCCATCCGAGCACCTGGTACCGCGAGGCGTCCAACGGCCACCGGTATTTCTACACGGCCTTGGTGCACAATGCCTCCGGCGTCAACCTCACGCAGGGCAACGATTATTTCTCCAGCATGATGCTGCGCGCCCTCGAATATCTCGCCGGCTATCAGGACCCCTCCGGTATCAAGCTGAATGGCGAGGGGATGTACCACAACAACGACCTCGTCAAGGGCCTGCGCTTCATTCGGGACGGAGCGCTGAAGCTGGACCTCAAGGGCCCGTACCGGGTCGAATTGCTTTCGATGCAGGGTCGGGTGCTTTTCAGGGCGACGGGGCGCGGCAAGGCCTCTTTCAACCCTCCCGCCTTGCGCCGGACCGGTGTATACGTCGTACGGGTCGTCGCGCCGCGGCAAAAGCCTTTCACCCAAAGGGTGATGGTGCCGTAAGCCTAAAACGCCATGCTGAGACCGGTGATCCAGGCGTAGTCATGGCGCCAGGTACCGCTTTCGAGCAGCTGCTGGCCGAATTGAACCTCGGCCAGCCAGTACAATCCCTTCACCTGTTCGCGAAGCGAGGGCGCCAGCTTGAGCACGTCCAGCGCGAGCCCGGGGGAGGTACGGAAGCTCAGGGCGCGGTTGCGGTCGCTCTCGTTCTGGCGGATCAGGGAAAAGTCCATTCGCTGTCCGAGCGTGGCGCCCACGTAGTAGGAAAATTTCCAGCCTCCGCCCGCTTCCAGCCCGATGCTGGCGTTGGTCTCCTTCAGCGGCTCGCTGAGGGCGCTTCCGGAATCGGTGGAGGGCGTCAACGACACCGTCACGTCGTCGACGCCCAGATTCAGCCCCGTGTAGAACGCGGCGGTGGGCCACGCCTTGTGGAACCGGGCGACCAGGATATAACGGTTCTTGACCTCCTGGGATGAGTCCGAGGGTTCGCCGGCGTTGATCTTGTAGCTCATCCCGCTCGAAAACCAGTCGGTATAGAAGAAGATGACTTCTCCCTGCCATTGGAACAACGGATCCCGCAGGCCCGTCGAATCGGTGGCCTGGTAGCGCCCCCCCGCGAACGAGCCGTAAATCCCGCGATAGAGGTACATGCCCGCGTTCGGGTAGGGTATCGAGACCTCGACGCGCTGCGGTTTTGAGGCGGGTTTCGCCTTCGGCGCGGCGGCTGCGGTCGCGCGCGCGGGAGCGGCCTCCGGGGCAAAGGGCAATACCGCTCCCAGAGCCAGGACAAGAACCACCCGGCTCGCTTTCCACATTGCGCAACGCATAAAAAAGAAGGTACTAGAAAATCTATCTTTGACGCGACTTACCCACGATTGAGGGGCCCGAGTGGCGGAATGGTAGACGCTGAGGACTTAAAATCCTTTGGCCGTAAGGTCGTGCGAGTTCAAGTCTCGCCTTGGGCATACGTTTCATGCAGATGAAAAAAACTTCTCCCGCCGTCATCCTCGACCGCGACGGCACGCTTTGCCGCGACGTGGTGTACATGAGCCGCTTCGAGGATTTCGACCCGTTGCCGGGCGTGGACGCGGCCCTGCGCCTGCTCCAGGACGCAGGATACCGGCTGTTCGTGGCGACCAATCAAAGCGGGGTGGCCCGGGGCCTTTTCCCTTTGGAAACCGTCCAGGCCATAAATGCCAAAATTCGGGACTATTTTCTTGAAAAAGGCGTAAATCTCGAGGATTTCGCCGTCTGCCCCCACCATCCCCAAGGCTCCGTTCCCGAATACACGTTGGACTGTGCCTGCCGAAAGCCCAAGCCGGGGATGCTCCTCGATTTGGCCTTTAAGCACGGCCTGGATCTTGGCCGCAGCTACATGGTGGGGGACATGCCCCGGGACGCCCAGGCGGGGCTCGCGGCGGGCTGCCAAGGCGTGCTGATACCCCCCCAACGCGGGATCCCCGGTCTTGACAATAACGTCCGTTTAAAGGAGTTTAACAGTCTGTTAGACTTCGCGCGCAGCGTGAGAGGAGTGGATGCATCCCATGTCTGTTAAGGATGTAGCCTTGGAGTTGGAACCCCCGACTCAGGACGAATTGAAGACGCTCAAAAGGGAATGGGACGAGGGCCGCCTCGACGGTATTTCCACTCATTTGCTCGAATTCGTCGAACGCCACCGCAAGGAAATCCTCGCGATCGCCCACGACAGTTACGCCCCCGAGGAACTGCTGGGCGCCGTCCGCCACTGGGTTCGCCAGAAGGGTTTCATCCACCTGCCGCTGGATATGGCGGACCAGATCCGCGAGATCAGCAACGAGATCTGGTACCACGGGGAACGCGGCGACTTCAACCGCGCCAAGATCCAGGAAGAGTGGACCGTCAAGCACGCGGTGACGTGGCGCAAGTGGCGCGTCAAGCAAATCCTGTACGTGATCGACCGCCGCGCCGGTGATGTGGCGGCCGCCTTGCTGGCTTCGCGGTAGGACAAGCTCAACGACCCGGCCGTGACCTCCGTCACGCCCCCTCCCTCCACGCCTTTCTACTTTCCGTCCATGAGCTATAAAAGCAATCCGGCTTCCGGGAGGCTGTTCGGGTTTTTCGAGCGCCTGAAAACCATGAGCACCATCCAGCGCTTCGGGACGCTGCCGATGATTCAGGGCGAGAACGTGGCCTCGCACAGCTTCAACGTGGCCATCCTGGCGCTGCTCACCGCCGACTACGAGGAGAATCCCGCGATCGACGTGGAGAAGGTCCTGCGCCAGGCGCTGCTGCACGACTTCGAGGAGACCATTCTTTCGGATATTCCGCACCCCATCAAGCATCGCTTTCAGGGAGGCAAGCTGGGCAAGGTGCTCAAGGACATCGTGCCCGACCTCGTGCGCGAGGAAATCTTCAAGGAGCTTCCGCCCCTGCTGCGCGACCGCTGCACGCAGGCCGCCCTGATGGCCAAGGACGGCATCGAGGGACGCATCGTCGGCGCCGCCGACGCGATGGATATTCTCGTCACGGCGCTGCGCGAATCGAAAATGGGCAACCAGTATTTCAGCGCCATCTTCGACGTGGGCCTGACGCTGCTGGCCGAGTACGAGGACCTGAAGTTCGCGAAGCTGTTCGCGGAGCATGCCCGCGAATACCGGGGACAGGTCAACGCCGACGCGCAGCCGACCTTCTCCGACGAGTTCGTGGATCCCCGTGATCCCGCGTTTCGTTGCGGCCGGCGCGCTGGCTTCCGTCCTCGCGGGATGCCTTATCTCCGAAAAGGAGGTCGAGTTTCCCATCTTCGTTTCCGGGTTCGCCGGGGCTGTGAAGGCGCGAAATTCCGCCGGCCCCACCGGGAAGATGCTAGGGTTCGGCATCACGGAAGGGGATACGGGAACGTTTCGCGTTTCCGAACGCCGCAACGATCCTCCGGACACGACCGGAGTCGGAAGCATCGCTTTCATCGGTCGTGAATCCCGTTATTTTCTGGAGCTGCAACGCTCTTCCACCACCGTGAATCGCTATTTGTTCGCAAAAGATCCCGTGACGGGAGCCATTGCGAAGGGCGAAATCCATCCCGGTTTTCCCTGCAAGCTTTCCCAGCCTACCGGCTATCAGAGAGTCGCGGGAGCGAGCGATTCGGTTCCGTTGGTCTTCTCCGGGGTGCGTCTGGAGCAGATGAGCGACAGCCTGCGCCTGATCCTGCTGATCGACACGGCGGCTTCGCGCGCGGCCGATGCGCGCGTCGACTTCACCGGAAAGACCTGGATCTACGGATCCGCGCGGGCGACCTGCCCGGATCCGGGATAGACCGCCGCCCGAAATCGTTCGAAGATTTCGAACGAAAGCTTCCGCGGCCGCAAAGGCCGCTCCCTCCGAATCTGCTACTTTTTCGGGCATGAAAGCCCTGTCTGCCCTTCTTTCGGGCCTTGCGGCGTGCGCGTTCCTGGGCGCCTGCGAATTTGGTTCCGCCCCGGGCGCCGACAAGCTTCCCCCGCGCATCGCCTATTCCGCCCCCCTGGGCGACACGGTCGGCGTCCCCGCCGTCCACGACGTGCTTTCCACCGGCGGCTCCATCGGCCTTTTCCGCATCGTACCGGCGCCGCCCGCCGGACTCGCGCTCGATTCGCTGACGGGACGGATCTCCGGAACGCCCGCGACCGCTTACGGCCCCCGAGATTACTCCGTGATCGCCACCGGGCCTTTCGGGAGCGACACCGCGGTCCTGCGCCTGTGGGCCGTCGCGCCCTACGATCCCGGCCTCGCGCCTTCCGTCGCGTATGCCTCACCGTCGGTCGATACCGTGGGGACGGCGGCCTCGCATGCCGCCTACTCGCTGGGCGGGCCGGTGACGTCCTACGCCCTCCTCACGCCCCTGCCGGCGGGCTTCACGCTGAACGCATCCACCGGCTGGATCTCCGGCACGCCTTCGGCGGCCTTCGCCTGGACGGACTACCGCGTGGTCGCGACGGGCCCCGGCGGCAAGGACACGGCCACGCTGCGCCT
>JAJNBB010000087.1 GCA_021155885.1 Fibrobacteria bacterium
ACCAGGGCCGTCGCGCAGCCCAGGCGCGCCGAGGCGTGCGCGGCCTCGATCCCGGCGTGCCCGCCGCCGATCACGACAACATCGAAGGAATTCATGGGACGGGAAATGTAGCTAACGGCTTGTAGCGAACAGCGGACAGCCGGAAACACAAAATCGGGGAAACGGCCGGTTTTATGGGGCTTCGAGGGTATTTCCGAAAGCACGCATCCAGGGACTTTCCGGGAAATGGATTAGTTTTAAAAAGCAGAATCAGATGTGTTTCCGGCTGTCCGCTATAAGCTGTCCGCTGCGAAGCTTTGCCTCCGGAGGAATTCCCAGTGAAATATTGGCTGATGAAAAGCGAACCCGAGGATTTTTCCCTTGAGGACCTGAGCAAGCGGCCCAAGCAGCTGGAACCGTGGACCGGGGTGCGGAATTACCAGGCGCGCAATTTCATGCGCGATGAGATGAGGCCCGGGGACGGCGTGCTGTTCTACCATAGCAGCACGAACCCGCCGGGGGTGGCGGGCCTGGCCGAGATCGCCTCGGAACCCTTTCCCGATCCCACGGCCTTCGACTCCAAATCCAAGTACTTCGACCCGCGCGCGGGGGCGCAAGGGACGGCCTGGGTGGCCGTGAACGTCCATTACGTCTCCACGTTTCCGCGCCTGCTGCCGCTCGAGGAAATGCGCCGCATCCCGGGGCTGGGAGCCATGGTCCTGCTCCAGCGCGGCTCGCGCCTCTCGATCCAGCCCGTCACGGCGAAGGAATACAAGCTGGTGACCGAATGGATCGCGAAGCACCCCGACCCGCCCGCGACGGAGGAAAAACCCCGCAGCGTCCCCGCGCGCCCCGTGGAGAAAGCCCGGCCTCCCAAGACCAAGCCTTTGCCCACTACGCGCGGCAAGTCGGCCTCGTGACCTCGCCGGAAAAATCCGCCGTCGTTTTCGGCGCCACGGGCGCGGTCGGGGGACAGGTCCTGGCGGCCTTGTCGGCCTCCCCCGCCATCGAACGCATAACCACCTTGGGCCGGCGCGCCGTTCCGGGAGCGGCTTCGGCGAAACTGGAACAACACGTCATCGATCCCGGCAAACCCGCGTCCTACGAATCCCGGCTGCCGGGACATGCGATCGCGATCTGCACTTTCGGCGTGGGCGAAGCCTCGAAACTGTCGCGGGAAGAATTCCGGCGGATCGATTTCGACTATGTGCTCGACTTCGCACGCGCCTGCAGGCGCCAGGGGGTTTCGCATTTCAGCTTGCTGGTTTCGGTCGGCGCGAACCCGAGGTCCCGAATCTTCTACCTGCGCAGCAAGGGCGAACTCGAGGCAGCCGTCGCGGCGCTTGGCTTCGACCGCGTCAGCTTCTTCAGGCCCTCGATGATCCTGACGCCGAAGAATCGCTATGGCCTCTCGCAGGCCATCGTGCTGAAGGTCTGGCCGGTGGTGGACAAATTGTTTTTCGGGCCGCTGCGTCGATACCGCGGCATCTCCATCGCCGACCTCGGCCGCGCGATGGTTCGCAATGCCCTCGTGAAAAAGACGGGCCCCGGACGGGGCGTCGAGATCCTGATGTGGCCGGATTTTAAACGGCTGCCCTGATTACGCGGCGTTTTCCAGCCCGAGAACGCTTCCCTCGGAAACCCAGGCAGGCTCTCCCCTGGAACCGGTTTCCGCCACCGAATAGGCCGGCGCCCCCTTCAGGAGCGGGCCTCCCTGCACGCCCTGCGCGGCGCGCCCGTCCGCCAGGATCCTCGCGGGGACCGGCTTGAGATCGCGCACCAGGCCCAGCTTCTCCAAGGCCTTGAGCCCATAGTAGCTGAGGTCGATTTCCCACCAGTAGAAGCCCTGGCGCGCGCTGTTCGGGTAATGATGGTGGTTGTTGTGCCACCCCTCGCCCAAGGTGATCAGCGCCAGCCAGAAGTTGTTGCGGCTGTCGTCGCTGGTCTTGAAACGGCGCTTGCCGAACACATGCGACAGCGAATTGATGGTCGCCACGCCGTGGAAAAGCAGGACGGTGGAGACCACGAAGCCCCAGGCCATCATTTGCCAGCCGCTCGTGCCCAGGCCCGGAAACCAATGGTCCAACCCGGCGCCGAGCGCATAGGTAAAACCCATCAGCAGAATGGGAACCAGCATGTCGAAGCGGTCGAGGAACACCAGCTCCGGATATTTCGTCAGGTCCTTGACGAGGTCAAGACGCGGCGCCTGATAGCGTTTGCGGCCCCACCACAGCATATGACTGTTCCAGAAGCCCCCCTGCGAAGGCGAGTGCGCGTCCTGGGGGGTGTCCGAATGGGCGTGATGAAGGCGATGATGCGACGCCCACCACAGCGGCCCGCGCTGGGTGGCGCTGTTGCCGACCACGGCGATCACGAATTGCATCAAGCGGTTGGCCTTGTACGTGCGGTGCGAAAAGTAACGATGGTACCCGGCGGTGATGCCGAACATGCGGATAACGTAGAGCGCCGCGGCGACGCCCAGGGCGACCCAGCTGAACCCCACCACGAACACCCACAGCACCGAAAGATTCAGGATCAGGAACGGAATGGGCAGGTTCCATTTGGGGCTTTCGGAACTAGGGTCGTTCGCGGCCGGACGGTGCGTATCGAAGCGTGAAACCAGGGAGCGCCCAAAACGGGAAATCGCTTTCATGAAAACCTCTCTCTCCGGGACACCTTGCCCGGCCTCTGGGAGAAGTATACGGGGAAAAAGGAAGCCCTGCTTGCGGATCGGGCCCGGAATGACACGATTTTACAGGACTTACATCATCTGACAACTGGTGACGAAAGCCGGGCCTTAAAAGGACCAAATCGTGGAATTTGGGCGGCCGGGTGGCACGGCCGACGGGCCGCAGCCGCTTCTACCCAGCCCGCGGCGTAGGGGCGGGGTTACCCCGCCCCTACGGGATATACACCCGTTCCACCCGCGGGCCGAGCGAGCAAATGATGTCGTAGGGATGCGTCTGCTTGATGCGCGCCCAGTCCTCGATCGTGAATTGCTTCGTCCCCGATTTGCCCACCAGCACGACTTCATCGCCCACCCGCGCGGCCGGACAAGCCGAAAGGTCCACGGTGATGTAGTCCATCGAGACCCGCCCGATCAGGGGGCATTCCTTGCCGCGGATCAGCACGCGGCCCGAGTTGCTCGCGGCCAGCGGCACGCCGTCGGCGTAACCCGCCGGGATCGTGCCCACCCAGGTGTCGCGGAACAAGGTGTGCGTGCCGCCGTACCCGATGGTCGAACCCGCCGGCAGCAGGCGGCGCTGGAGCAGCGTGCTCTTGAGCGTGAGCGAAGGGACCAGGTTGTAGGCGCGAATTCCCTGCAGGTCGAACACCCCGTACAGGTTGATCCCGGTACGCACCATGTTGAACCAGGCTTCGGGGAAATTATTGATGCCGTCCGAGTTGGCCATGTGCACCAGCGGGAAGCGGATTCCCCTCTTTTCGAGTTCGGCGACGACCGCGCGGAAGAGCGCGATTTGCTCGCGCGACTTGCCGTGCTTGGGCAGGTTCGCGTTGGCGAAGTGCGAGCAGATGCCCTCGAGCCGGAGGCCGGGCAGCTTCGCGAGGCGCAGCACCGCGGCGACGGCTTCGCCGTGCGGGATTCCCAGACGGCCCATGCCGGTGTCGATCTTCACGTGAATCGCCGCGGTTTTGCGCTGCTTCACCGCTTCCTTCGAAAGCAGCAAGGCGATGCGCTCGTCGGAAACCGGGCACACGACCCCCAGCCTCACGCACTCGGGGATCTCGCGTTCGAGCAGGCCGCTGAGGATGTGCACGGGGATCTTGAAGCGCTTCTTGAGGGCGACCGCCTCCTTGAGCTCGGCCACGCCGAGACGGTCGGCGCCGGCGGCCACGAGCATTTCGGCCAGGGGCAGGGCCCCGAGGCCATAGGCGTCGGCCTTGAGGACGGCCATGACGGCCGCCGGGCGCACCGTGCGCCGGATGCGGAGAAAATTCTTGCGGATGGCATCGAGGCGGATTTCCAGCCAGACGCGGGCGCGGACGGGTGCGGGTTGGGGCATGTTGACGCGAAATATACGTAGGGGCGCATCGCGATGCGCCCGAAACGCCCCAACCCGCGCCCGCGGCCATCCGCGATCCCCGGGAAGCGCGTTCGGCCCCTGCGGAACGTGAGGCCCCACGCGCCCATCCCCTGCCCCTTTTTCTAAATATCCGATACTATGCGACGCAATTTGCTTCATCCGGGCGCCACGGAACTCGTTTACGAGATCCGCGAGATCGTCAAAAAAGCCAACCTGTTCAAGAGCCTGGGCGTGACCAT
>JAJNBB010000054.1 GCA_021155885.1 Fibrobacteria bacterium
AACGCCCTGTGCTCCAAGCTCAAGGAATTGATCCCCCAACAGATGTTCGAAGTGGCCATCCAGGCCGCCATCGGCGGGCGGGTCATTTCCCGCAGCACGGTCAAGGCCCTCCGGAAGAACGTGACCGCCAAGTGCTACGGCGGCGACATTTCCCGGAAGCGTAAGCTCCTCGAAAAGCAAAAAGAGGGCAAGAAGCGGATGAAGGCCGTGGGTACGGTCGAATTGCCGCAAGAGGCCTTCCTGGCTGTTTTGTCGATGGACAAGGATTAAATCCGCCGGGGAGGCCCCGATGTTCCACGTGAAACAACGGGCAAACCGGATTAAACCATGAGGCCTTTTTAGGCCGAATCAACAATAGCCCCTGCACGGGCGCGATTTAATCACGCCCGTACGCAGATGTTTCACGTGGAACATCCCTGCCCTGAGCCTGTCGAAGGGCCGGATCCGCCCGGACCGGGATCGACCGCGCCCGCCACAAATGCCCTAATTTGAACTGGTTGGCCATCGCGGAATATTCTTCTTGAAACCTGTAAACGTTGTGGTAAATTTCCCGAACTATGACGAATGGCCTGTTGTTAGATCCGTCCACGCTCGACGAGAAAATCCAGACGAAGCTCCGGACTTTGGAGGCCATTTACCGCCGCTGGAACAAGAATCTGAACCTGGTAAGCCCGAACGACGAGGCCATGATCTGGGAACGCCATATCGTCGATTCGCTACAGCTGATCCCGTTTTTCCATGAAGTGAACAAACTGGCGGACATGGGGGCCGGCCCGGGCCTGCCCTCCTTGCCCTTGGCCATCGCCCGTCCGGACATCGATTTCTTCGCGATCGAGCCCACCGAGAAGAAGTGCGCGTTGATGCAGGAAATCATCCGCGAGCTGCGTATCCCGAACTTCCATATCCTCACCGAGCGGGTGGAACGGGTGTACCTGTCCCATATGGATGTGGTTTGCTGCCGGGCCTTCGGCGAGTTCTCGCGCGACGCGAAGCTGGCTTACAAGATGCTGAAGCCCCAGGGCCAGTTCATGACCTTCAAGACCGAAGCGCACCAAGAGCTTCCTCCCGGCTATGAAAAGCTGGAGACCCACGGGTACCTGCTTCCCGGCATCCCGCGCAAATATTACGTAGTAGTCGCTTCCAAAGCCGGCGAGACTTAACCATGGCTTGCCGGATCATTGCGGCCTGCAATCAAAAGGGCGGTGTGGGCAAGACCACCACCTGCGTGAACCTGGCGGCGGCGCTGGCCGCGATGGAAAAGCGCGTGCTGCTGGTCGACATGGACCCTCAGGCGAACTCGACCCAGGGTCTGGGCTTCGACGCCGGCTTCGAGAACGACATTTACGACGCCCTGCTGTTGCCCGAAAACGAAGTGACCGCCGAGCGCGTCCGCGGGTTCGTGCAGAAAAGCAGCATGGGATTCCTGGACTTGTTTCCCTGTTCGCGCTCGCTCGCGGGCTTGGAAGTCCAGCTTCTCTCCGAGGAAAAACGCGAGCGGCGCTTGTCCCGCGTGCTCGAAGCGGTGCGCGACGACTACGATTTCATCCTGATCGATTCGCCCCCCAGCCTCAACATTTTGACCCTCAACGTGCTCACGGCCGCGGATTCGGTGCTGATCCCGATCCAGTGCGAGTACTACGCGCTGCAGGGCTTGGCCGAATTGCTCAATACGATCCGGCTGGTGCAGCAGAGCACGAACCCGAACCTCGCCATCGAGGGTGCGCTGCTCACGATGTACGACGCGCGCCTGAACCTGTCGAAGCAGGTGGCGGACGACGTGCAGAACACGTTCTCGGAAAAGGTCTTCAAGACCATCATCCCGCGCAGCGTGAAGCTGTCGGAGGCGCCGTCCTTCGGCAAGCCGATCATCCTCTACGATGTGGTCTCCGCCGGCGCGATCCGCTACATGGAACTGGCCAAAGAAGTGATCGAACGATGAGTATGGCTCATCTCAAGACTCCTTCTGGAGCCGCCGGGCTGCGGGCATCGCGTGACGGCGTCGCGCTCCGTCGCGAGGCTTTATTTCAGCATCGCTTCCTCGCGCTCCTGCCCACGCTCGCCCTCGCTCCGGCTTCGTCCGACGAAGGAGTCTTGAGATGAGCCAGCGCAGAGCTTTGGGCAAGGGCCTCGACGCGATTTTCGCGAACCTCGGCAGCGAGGTGCAGAACCCGAAAACGGGCGCCTCGGTGCACGAGATCGAACTGGCGAAGATTTCGCCGAACCCGTTCCAGCCCCGCCTCGAATTCTCCGACGCCGAGCTGCAGGAGCTGGCAGACTCGATCGCGGTCAACGGGCTGATCCAACCGATCTTTTTGCGCAAGCATGCGGGCGCCTACCAGATCGTCTCGGGCGAGCGGCGCTTCCGCGCGTTCCAGCGGCTGAAGCTTGATCGCATCCCCGCGCTGGTGCGCGACCAGGTTTCGGACCGCGACATGCGCGAGCTCGCGCTGGTGGAGAACATCCAGCGGGTCCAGCTGAACGCGCTGGAGGAGGCGCAGGCCTACGACCAGTTGGCCAACGAGGTGGGCTTGACCCACGAGGAGATCGCGGGCCGGGTGGGGAAGAGCCGCGCCGCCGTGACCAACACGCTGCGCCTGCTGAAGCTCGAGCCGGAAGTGCGCGAGTGGCTGCGCGCGGGCAAGCTCACCGCCGGCCACGGCCGCGCGCTGCTGCAGTTCACCGGCGCGACGCAGGTAAAGCAGGCGCGCGCGATCCTGGGCGCGGGCCTGAACGTCCGCCAGGCCGAGGGGGCCCGCCGGCCCGCCGCCGCGAAGGCGCCCGACGCGAACACCCGGGCCTTTCTCGAGGAGTTCCAGTCGCTGGCCGGGATGAAGGTGACGCTCAAGGGCGATACTCAAAATGGACGAGCGCGGGGCGTCCTCGAAATTCATTACGAAAATCGTGACGCTTTGAACGGACTGATAGAGATCCTGAGGCGGGGCCGGGCGGGATGATCCTGCGCGGGCGATCTTTCCCTTAGCGTACAGCATACAGCGGACAGCCAAAACGGTCGGGCGATGCGTTTTGCCCCGGTGGCTGTCCGCTGTCCGCTGTTAGCTATTTTACTTCCATGCCGCCGCGCAAACGCCGATTCGTCACCATCCAGATTCTGCCCGAAGGCGCGGGCGAGGCGTGGACGTTCCGGCTGAGCCGCCCCTTCTTCGAGTTCCTCTTTTACGCCCTGATCATCGCGCTGTTCGCCGCGGCGTTCGCCTCGGTCAAGATCATGCAGATCCAGGGCAAGGTGTTCCTGGCCAATCAGCTGGCCGTGCGGAACCAGGAGCTTCTGGCCCAGCAGCAGAAAATGGTCCAGATCGAACAGGAACTGGCGGCCGTGACCCAAAAGGAACAGGCCATCCGCGACATCCTGGAAGCGTTCGTCTCGGACGGCCCCGTCCGGGAGGCCCCCGCCGCCGCGGGCTGGAACGGGAACGACATCTACGCGTATTTCGACAATTTGAGCGCGATCAACCGTCGCCTCGAAAGCAAGGACAAGTCCCTGGCTCAGGAGCGGCAGCCCAACATTTGGCCGGTGAAGGGAATCGTCAGCCAGCGCTTTTCCACGGGCGGCGCCGAGGAGCGCCACGACGGGATCGACATCCTGGCCGAGGAAAACGCCGTGGTCGTGAGCGCGGCGCGGGGGATGGTGGTCGAAGAGGGCTGGGACAACGACCTGGGCCGTTACGTGCGGATCAACCATGATTTCGACGCGGAGACGATTTACGGGCACCTGGCCAGTACCTTCGTCAAGGCGGGGGACCAGCTGGCCAAGGGGGACCCCCTGGGGATCGTCGGCAATACGGGCCGCAGTTTGGGTCCGCACCTGCATTTCGAAATTATCTTGAAGGGCAAGGCGGTCGACCCCCTGTCCTATCTGGAGTAACAGATGTCCAAGAACGCTCCCACCAGCATGACTTTCATAGGCGAGGGCACGCGCATCACGGGCGACATGGTGGTCGAACACGACCTGCGCGTCGAAGGCTCGATCCAGGGATCGGTGTCGGTCGGGGGGACCTTGGTCCTCAGCGTGACCGGTAGCATCTACGGCGATGTCATGAGCCGTTCGGCCGCGCTGGCGGGCCGGCTCACCGGCAACATCCACGTGCAGGAAAAGCTCGTGCTCGAGGACAAGTCGGTTTTGCTCGGCGATTTGCGCGCGCGCGAACTCGTCGTGCAGGAGGGCGCCATGTTCCAGGGCAATTGTTCGATGGACGCGGGGCTGGAAGGGCGTTTGGCCTAACGCCTGTCCGGGCGCGCGGCGGCTGCCAATATTCCGGTTAACGGTCCCAGCGTGGGTCCCCGCCTGCGCGAGGATGACGGCGGTTGAGACCGCCGCCACTCGTATCATTTTTTCGTCGAATCAGCCAATAAATACCATCGACCCGGATATATTGATTTCATGTCCTTAAAGGCTCCCAAACTTTCCCCCGACATCGGTTTGCTGCTCACCTTGGGATGGGCGATTCCCGTTTGGTTGCTGTTGGGCATTTTCGCGGGGCGGTGGATGGATACGCATTGGGGCCTTTATCCCTGGGCGACCCTGGGCGGGGCTCTTTTGGGCATGTTGGGAGCGGGTTATACGGTCGCGCGCGCCGTCCGCAAAATAAGCCGCGATTCCTGACGGCGCCTTCCGCGTCCGCGTTCCGCCCCCTGGATAAAGGAGAGGAAGGACGGAAAACGGCGCTGAAAAAAAAGCCGCTAAAAACACTTCGGTACTTTGAATCGCATCCGGGTGTTTCTATAATTTTTGGCCCATTCTAAAGCGGTTTTTCGAAGCCCTCCTTTTCCTTGGAATACCATTTGAACGCCTTTCTGAAAACCCTCGGTCTCGCGACCCTCGCCCTGTTCGCGGCGTCGGCCCTGCTGTCGGTTTTTTGGCCCTCCCTGCGCTTGTTCGCGGGCTGGGCGGGTTTCGCCCTGATGGCCCTGAACGCCTTCGCCTCGATCGCCCTCTTGCGCCTGCGGCGCTATATCGAGCCCCTCCGCCTGATCTTGACCTCGATGCTGGTCCGTCTCCTGCTTGTGGCGGCGGTGATGCTCGCGGTCATCCAAACCGTTTCGCACGGACCCGCCCTGTACTCCTTCATTTTCTCGGCGATGGCCGGGTTCGTGGTTTACCAGGCCGTCGAGATCCGCCACATCCTGCGCACCCCGGAACTGTTGGCTCAATAATGAAAAACCTTCGGTTTTTGAAACCTCTCCGCACCCTCGCCCTGATGGTGATCCTCGCCGCGGGGACGACCGTCCACGCCGCCGCGGACCTCGGCGAGTTCGTCCTGCACCACATCGTGAACTCCAAGTCCTGGCACCCGATTCCGGGGCTGCCGGGGATCCATCTCCCCTCCTGGAACCTCTTCGGCGTCGAGATGGGCCTTTCGGTCCACGTCGTGATGATGTTCATCGCCGGCGTGCTGCTGCTGCTCCTTTTGCTCCCGGCCTCGAAGCGCTCGGGCAACGCGCCGAAGGGCCGCTTCGCCCACATGATCGAGGCCCTGGTCGTGTTCATCCGCGACGAGGTGGTGCGCCCGAACCTGGGCGACAAGGACGCCCGCAAGTGGATGCCCTTCTTCCTGACGATTTTCTTCTTCCTGCTGACCCTGAACCTGGTCGGCCTGATCCCCGGCTTCGGCACGGCGACCTCGAACATCAACTTCACCGGCGCCTTCGCCCTGATGATCTTCGCGGTGTTCAACCTCTCGGGCATCCGCAGCAACGGCGTGATCCACTACTTCACCGGCCTCATCCCCCCCGGGCTGCCCTTCTGGCTGCTGCCCCTCATGGTGGTGATCGAGTTCGTCGGCCTGTTCACCAAGGCCGTCGCCCTGGCCCTCCGTCTTTTCGCGAACATGACCGCCGGTCATGCGCTCATCTTCTCGCTGCTCGGCCTGATCATCGTGTTCAAGTCCCACTTCGCGGCCCTGCCGCTAGTGCCCTTCACGCTGTTCATCTACCTCATCGAGATCCTGGTGGCCTTCCTGCAGGCCTACATTTTCACGCTTTTGGCCAGCCTGTTCATCGGACAGGCCGTCCATCAGGAACACTAAACCTTTTTTTAATTCCCCTCCAAGGAGCTCATCATGGCACTCGAAGTCCTCAACCTCGGTTCTCTGTCCGCCGGCATCGGCGCGGGCCTGGCCGCCATCGGCGCCGGCATCGGCATCGGCAAGCTCGCCGGTTCCGCTCTGGAAGGCATCGCGCGCCAGCCCGAAGCGGCCGGCAACATCCGCACCACCATGCTGATCGCCGCGGCGTTCGTCGAAGGCGTGGCGCTGTTCGCTTGCGTCATCAGCTTCCTCGCCATTGGCAAGTAAGCGCGGGCAAGTAAGTAACCTCCGCTTCCGCGGAGAGAAGGAACGATCGATGAAACGATCCATTTATGGGGCGATTGCGTCTCTGACCGTCCTCGCGAGCGTGGCGCAAGCCGCGTCCGAGGCGGGGCATGCCGCGCTTCCCACTGAAGAAGGCTCGCCGCTGCTGCGCTTCGATCCCGGGGTCGGGATCTGGGCGCTGGTGGTGTTCGCGCTGCTTCTGCTGCTTTTGAAGAAATACGCCTGGACCCCGATCCTCGAGGCGCTCGACGCGCGCGAGAAGTCGGTGCGCGAAAGCCTGGAGCAGGCCGCGCGCATCCAGAGCGAGAACGCGCGGCTCGCGCAGGAGCAGGCCAAGCTGTTGGCTGAATCCCGCGCGCAGGCGAACCAGATCCTGCAGAACGCCCGCGAGGCCGGCGAGGCCTTGAAGAAAAGCCTCGAGACCGCCGCGCAGGAGGAGAAGCAGCGCATCCTGGCGTCGGCGACGACCGAGATCGAGGCGCAGAAGCGCGCCGCCGTCGCCGAGCTGCGGAAGACCACCGCCGAGCTTTCGATCGGCATCGCCGAGAAGCTGATCCGCCAGAACCTGGACGAGGCGAAGAGCCGCGCGCTGGTGGACCAGCTGATCCAGGAAGTTTCGCCCAAGGCGGGCGCCTAGGAACACGATGGCCCGTCCCTACCAAAAAGCGGCGCACGTATACGCCCGGACTCTTCTGGAGCTGGCCGCCCTCAAGGGCCAGATCGACCTCGTGCGCGAGGATTTCGAGGGCGTGCGCGACGTGTTCGCGAAAAACCCGGGCTTCGAGCGCGCGCTGACGCTGCCGATGCTTTCGGGCGAGAAGAAGGCGGCGCTCGCGAAGCCCCTGGCGGACAAGGCGTCCGACGTGGTCAAGCGCCTGATCCGCCTGCTGGAGATCAAGAACCGCCTCGTGCTTCTGCCCTCGATCGCGGAGACCTTCATCCGCCTCGAGGAGGAGTCGCGCCACGTCAAGCGGGCCCGCGTGGTCAGCGCGACGAAGCTCTCGGCGGAACAGCTGGAGAAGCTGGCCGCGAAGCTGGCCTCGCGTCTCGGCCGCGACACCAGCGCCAAGACCTACATACTTCACAACGATGTGGACCCCTCCCTGATCGCGGGCTTCCGCGTCGAGGAGGACGGCTTCGTCACCGACGCCAGCCTGCGCCACAAACTCGACGGCCTCCGGCAGCAATTGGCCTCCGCATAGGGCGGCCGCCTAGAAAAAACAGGAAACGAACACCATGGCGACACAGATCAAATCCGACGAAATCAGCTCCATCCTCAAGCAGCAGCTCGAAAACCTCGACCTGACGGCCGAAAGCTACGAGAGCGGCACGGTGCTGCAGGTGGGCGACGGCATCGCCCGCGTGTTCGGCCTGACGCACGCCATGGCGGGCGAGCTCGTCGACGTGCATGGCGCGAACGGCAAGGTCTCGGGCCTCGTGCTCAACCTCGAGGCGGACAACGTCGGCATTGCCCTGCTGGGCTCGGCGAACTCGGTGCGCGAGGGCGACCGCGTCACCCGCACCAAGACCATCGCCTCGGTGCCCGTGGGCGAGACCATCCTCGGCCGCGTGATCAACGCCCTGGGCGATCCCATCGACGGCGGCCCCGCGCTCGACCGCTCGGTCATGCGCCCCATCGAGCTCAAGGCCCCCGGCATCATCCGCCGCCAGAACGTGCACGAGCCGCTCGAGACCGGCATCAAGGCCATCGACACCATGGTTCCGATCGGCCGCGGCCAGCGCGAGCTGATCATCGGCGACCGCAAGACCGGCAAGACCGCGATCGCGCTCGACACGATCATCAACCAGAAGGGCAAGGGCGTCAAGTGCATCTACGTCGGCATCGGCCAGAAGCAGAGCACGATCGCCATGGTCGTGGAAAAGCTCCGCTCCGCCGGCGCGATGGAATACACCTGCGTGGTGGCCGCCAACGCCTCCGACGCGGCCCCGCTCCAGTACCTCGCGCCCTACTGCGGCGTGACCATGGGCGAATACTTTATGTTCAACGGCGGCCACGCGCTGCTGGTGTACGATGACCTCACCAAGCAGGCGCAGGCCTACCGCCAGCTTTCGCTGCTGCTCCGCCGTCCCCCCGGACGCGAGGCCTATCCCGGCGACGTGTTCTACATCCACTCCCGCCTGCTCGAGCGCGCCGCGAAGCTTTCCGACGCCGAGGGCGGCGGCTCGCTGACGGCCCTGCCGATCATTGAAACCCAGGCGGGCGACGTGTCGGCCTACATCCCGACCAACGTGATCTCGATCACCGACGGCCAGATCTTCCTCGACGCGGGCATGTTCGCCTCGGGCCAGCGCCCCGCCGTGGACGTGGGCCTTTCGGTGTCGCGCGTGGGCGGCGACGCCCAGATCAAGGCCACCAAGCAGGTCGCCGGCACGCTGCGCCTCACGCTGGCGCAGTACCGCGAGCTCGCGGCCTTTTCGCAGTTCGCCTCGGACCTCGACAAGGCCACGCAGCGCCAGCTCGCCCGCGGCGAGCGCCTGACGCGCCTTTTGCGCCAGGGCCAGTACCAGCCCTACCGCATCTCGAAGACCATCGTCGTCGCGTATGCCGGCGGCCAGGGCTACACCGACGAAATCCCCGTCGCCCAGATCGGCCGCTACGAGAAGGAACTGCTGCAGTTCATCGACCTGCGCCACGCCGACCTGCTGAACGACATCGAATCGCAGAAGAAGCTCGACGACGCGCTGCTCGGCCGCATCAAGGCCGTGCTCGCCGAGTTCGCCAACCAGTTCTCCGCGCAGGGATAAGGGCGAAGCAGACTCATGGCCGGCATCAAGGAACTGCGCCTTCGCATCAAGGCGCTGAAGAACACCAGCAAGATCACGGCGGCCATGAAAATGGTCTCCGCGGCCAAGCTGAAGAAGGCGCAGGACGCGTTCGCGCGCACCAAGCCGTACGCCGTGCGCATGGAGGAAATGTTCCAGCGCGTGCTGGCAACGCTCGAGTCCGTCGACCATCCCCTGCTGAAAGTCCGTGAGAACAAGCGCACCCGCTACGTGGTCGTGTCCTCCGACCGCGGCCTCGCCGGCGCGTTCAACAACGGCCTGTTCCGCGCCTTTACCCGGCGCCCGGCCGACGCGGCGTCCGTCGAAGCCCTGGGCATCGGCCGCCGCGCGCGCGACTTCCTGGCGCGCGCCAAGGGCCTCGCGCCCGTCGCCACCGACCTTTCCAACGTTCCCACCTACGCGAACGCCGCGGCCATCGCCGAAAGCCTGACCCGCGACTACTTGGGCGGCAAGGTCGACCAGGTCGTGCTGGTGTACAACAACTTCCGCAGCGTGATCTCGCAGCAGCCCGTGTTCGTGCCTTTACTTCCGCTGACGCTACCCGCTAAGGGCGACCAGCCGGTCGCCCCTACGGGTGCGGCGAAAGACGGCAAAGGCTACAAGGATATTTATTTCTTCGAGCCGGACGCCGAGACGCTGTTCGCCGAGCTGCTGCCCAAGCTGGTGGCGCTGCAGGTGTTCCGCGCCCTGCTCGAAAACGCCGTGGGCGAGCACAGCGCGCGCATGACGGCCATGGACAACGCGACGAAAAACACCAAGGAACTCATCAGCTCGCTGACGCTGACGATGAACCGCGCGCGGCAGGCCGCCATCACGCGCGAACTCATCGAGATCGTGTCGGGCGCTGAGACGCTAAAAGGCTAGAGCGAACAGCGAACAGCGAACAGCCGGGCAAGCAATGCCGCCCGCTGTCCGCTGTAAGCTACCCGCTACAACGAGTTGAATACGGAGAATCAAATGAGCCAGAACATCGGAATCATCACCGCCGTCATGGGTCCCGTCGTGGACGTGAGCTTCGAGGGCGCCCAGCTGCCCCCGCTGAACAGCGCGCTCACGACCACCAACGCCTTCATCGAGGGCGGCAAGGAAGGCAACCTCGTGCTCGAGGTCGCGCTTCACCTCGGCGACCACCAGGTGCGCGCCATCGCCATGGACACGACCGACGGCCTGGTCCGCGGCGACAAGGTCTATGACACCGGCAAGCCGATCTCGGTTCCCGTGGGCGAAGGCACGCTGGGCCGCATCCTGAACGTCACCGGCGACCCGATCGACGACGCCGGCGAGGTCAAGATGGTCCGCCGCGATCCCATCCACCGCGCGCCCCCCGCGTTCACGAACCAGAGCACGCGCGCCGAGGTCCTCGTGACCGGCATCAAGGTGGTCGACCTCCTGGCCCCCTACTCCAAGGGCGGCAAGATCGGCCTCTTCGGAGGCGCCGGCGTGGGCAAGACCGTCATCATCATGGAGCTGATCAACAACATCGCCAAGAACCACGGCGGTTACTCCGTGTTCGCCGGCGTGGGCGAGCGCACGCGCGAGGGCACGGCCCTTTACGGCGAAATGAAGGAGTCGGGCGTTCTCGACAAGACCTGCCTCGTGTACGGCCAGATGAACGAGCCGCCCGGAGCCCGCGCCCGCGTGGCCCTCTCGGCCCTCACCATCGCCGAATACTTCCGCGACGACAAGAACCAGGACGTGCTGCTGTTCGTGGACAACATGTTCCGCTTCACGCAGGCCGGTTCCGAAGTGTCCGCCCTCCTCGGCCGCATTCCGTCGGCCGTGGGTTACCAGCCTACGCTCGGCACCGAGATGGGCGACCTGCAGGAGCGCATCACCTCGACGCTGAACGGATCGATCACCTCGATTCAGGCCATTTACGTGCCCGCCGACGACTACACCGACCCGGCGCCCGCGACGACCTTCGCCCATCTGGACGCGACCACGAACCTCTCGCGCGCGATCTCGGAGCTCGGCATTTACCCGGCCGTGGATCCGCTCGACTCGACCTCGCGCGTCCTCGATCCCCAGGTCGTGGGCGACGAGCACTACCAGACCGCCCGCGACGTGCAGGCCCTGCTGCAGCGCTACAAGGAACTGCAGGATATCATCGCGATCCTGGGCATGGACGAGCTTTCCGAGGACGACCGCCAGACCGTGAACCGCGCGCGCCGCGTGCAGAAGTTCCTCTCGCAGCCGTTCCACGTGGCCGAGGTCTTCACCGGCATCCCGGGCAAGTTCGTGCAGCTGGCCGACACCATCCGCTCCTTCCGCGAGATTCTCGACGGCAAGCACGACGCCCTTCCCGAAGACGCCTTCTACATGGTGGGCTCGATCGAGGAGGCCATCGCCAAGGCCGAGAGGATCAAGACCCAGGGATAGTTTTCGTGTTCCTTTTGCCCGCAAGGGATCGCAAGGATCGCAAAGAAAGAACGAAATGAAAATTCAGATTTTAACTCCCGAAAAGGCCGTCTTCGACGCCGAGGCGGAGAGCGTGCGCGTGCCCGGCGAGCTTGGCGGTTTCGAGGTCCTCAAGGACCACGCCCCGATCCTTTCGAGCCTCGTGCCGGGCGAAGTGCGCGTGATCGCCGACAAGAAGGAGCTCACCTTCCGCGTCAGCAAGGGATTCTTCGAGTTCAGCCACAACGAGGGCGTCGTGCTCGTGGACACGGCCGAGCGGGCCTAGCCCGGCGCGACGAAGAACGCCAAAAGGACCGCTTTAGCGGTCCGGGTTTGGAACAGGAAACGCGAGCCTTCAGGATCGCGTTTCCTGTTTATAGGGAACTTTCACCAACAGCAATTAGACGTCCCACCCCCCTTCCGTTTCCTTGAGTCCATCGGATCAGGACCGCGCCCCGAGGCACGGGATCCAAGTCCAGCGACCGGTTGTGAAGACCGGGTGAGGTTTCCTCCCAGGTCCAGCGGCCGATGTTTCGGCCGGTCAATGCATAGGCCTCGACCGATACGCGTCCGGGTTCGGACACGGTGTAGCGCAGCCGGATGCGTTTCGAATCCAGGGAAACCCCCCGGAGTTCCGAGGGCCATCCGGCGACGCGGGCGATCCCCGAAGTCTTCTGCCCGGTATCGGGCGCCATGGCAGGCGTCCCCCCGGGCGCGATTCCGCTTTCGAAATACGCCGAGGCCCCCTGCATGACGAAGCCCTGATGCCGGAAGGTCTGGTCGGACCAGAAGTAGGCCGAAACTCCCGGCGGCACCGAGAACTCGCGGGTCAGGATCGAACTGTCGGCGATGCGGACGGTGAAGCGCCCGCCCGCGTCAAAAGCGGGATAGAGCCTCGCGGCGGCGGCCTGCTTCGCCGCCTCTTCCACGGGCAGGGGTTCTCCCGGCAGCGAATAGACCGCGATCAGGGTTCCGTGCGACAGCGCCGGAACGACCAGGATGACCATAATGACCCCGAAGATCAGGGTCCAAAGAAAGGCTTGGAGGCGCATACGTTACCGCCTTGCCTTCAGGGCCTCGATCTCGGCCTGCTGTTCCTGGATGGCGGCGATGAGCAGGGGGATCAAGGCGGTGTAGTTCACGCTCTTGAGCAGGACTCCCTCCTTCTTCACTCCCCGCTCCCGCTCCTCCTGGGTGTAGTGGGGAGGTGCGACCACCTCGTGCACCGCCTCGGGAACGATCGCCTCGAGCTCCTGCGCGATGAGTCCGTTCTGGGGGCCCTGGGCCAGGTTGATCGCGGAGGCGTACTCGGCGTTCTTCATTTCGTAGGAACGCGCTTCCATGGCCAGGATTTTCTTCAGGCTGCCCCGGAGGGTCTTGATGTTTCTCTTGGTCCGCGCGTCGGAGATGACGCAGGGCGAGCACGTGCCGGTAATGGCGACGTTGCCGTCGAACCATCCCGCCCAATTCTCGTTCTTTCCGCTGTCCGCGGTGGCGATGATCCCGTAGGCCGTGCCGCCGCCCGAACCCCAGGCGTACACCCCGACCCCGTTGCTGCTCATCGCGGCGACGCCGCGGCCATATACCCCGATGGATCCGCGACCCGTGACCCCGGGTCCGTTCGAGAGGGCGATTCCCATCACCCCGCTAAAGGGAGACTCCCCATAGACGCCGTAGTAGTTCGCGGAGACGCCCCGCAGGCCCGCGCCGGTGGTCGAGTTGCCGAGGACGCCATCGCCCCTGGTGGAAGTCCCCGTGACGCCGGCGGCGGGTCCGGTGCCGAAAACACCGTAGGTTCCTCCGGTCGCGCGCACGCCCATTCCATAAGCCGAGGTGGCTTGCACACCGATGCCGCTCGGCGCGGCGGCCTGCGCGGATACCGCGATGCCCTGATTCACGTTGGTTTGCGCGTGGATGCCGACCCCGTTCCCGTCGGCGTAATTGCTGGTGACGTTCAAGGTCGTGTCCAGGGACGCCCCTGGAAAATGCGTCCCCAGCGATGCATTCACGAAGGTGAGGCCAGAGAGAATGAGCGGTGCGAAAAAATACACGCGCATAACGAGCCTCCTTTTTGACCGACCTTTGGAGGCCGGGAAGGTTTATAAGGCGAAGCGCGTGCCAACGGCAAAACCGACCTGAAATGCAAATAAACGCCGCCGCGCCGATCGCCACAGGCCGGATTGGCCGATCGGGCCTTTCATTTTGGCCGGTGCTCGGGGGGTTTTGGGCGGATCCGGGGGGAGGCTTGAACGCCGGGGGCGAAGGAACGCGATGGGTCCCCAGATGTGAAGTCCGGAGACGCTACGGTCCCTCGCCCGCCCGGCGTTCGAAAAATTCGAACGGACCAGAAATCTATCCCCAAACGACCCGCTAAACGCCCAATATTTTTAAAGAACGTTACGAATCCCTTAAAATCGAAGATCTGACCAGGTGCCCAGGTTTTTAAGGCTTGCGCCGGGGGGGAAAGGCGTTACTTTTCCTTCGCTTTTCACAGGATCGGAACCTCATGGAATACAGGCAATTGGGCAATTCGGGACTGCGCGTCCCGGAGCTGACGTTCGGAACCGGCACTTTCGGCGGCAACGGGCCGTTTTTCAAGGACTGGGGCGCCCTCGACGTGAGGGGCGCGACCCGCATGGTGGACATTTGCCTCGAGGCCGGGCTGAACCTGTTCGATTCGGCGGACGGGTATTCCTACGGAGCCGCGGAGGAAATCCTCGGCCAGGCGATCCAGGGACGGCGCGACCAGGTTTTGATTTCCACCAAGGGCACGTTCCGCACCGGCAAGGGCCCGAACGACTACGGCTCCTCGCGCTGGCATATCGCCCGCGCGGTGGAGGCCAGCCTCAAGCGCCTCGGCACCGACACCATCGACCTCTACCAGCTGCACGGCTTCGACGCCCACACGCCGGTCGAGGAGGCGTTGCGCGCGCTCGACGACCTCGTCGCCGCCGGGAAAATCCGCTATATCGGTTGCTCCAACTTTTCAGGATGGCACCTGATGAAATCCCTGGCGCATTCCGACCGGCACGGCCTCGCGCGCTACGTCGCGCACCAGGCGTACTACTCCCTCGTGGGCCGCGACTACGAATGGGAGCTGATGCCCCTCGGCCTCGATCAGGGCGTGGGCGCGGTGGTGTGGAGCCCGCTCGGCTGGGGCCGCCTCACGGGCAAGCTGCGCCGCGGCGCGCCGGTGCCGGAGACGAGCCGCCTCAACAGCCAGCTCCAGATCGACAAAGGCCCCCCGATCGACGACGAATACCTGTACACCGTGGTAGACGCGCTCGACGAAGTGGCGGAGGAGACGGGAAAGACCGTGCCCCAGGTCGCGCTCAACTGGCTGCTGCGCCGTCCCACGGTCTCCAGCGTCATCATCGGGGCGCGCGACGAGAAGCAATTGCGCGAGAACCTCGGCGCGGTGGGCTGGGCCTTGACGCCGGAGCAGGTGGCGAAGCTGGACAAGGCCAGCGCGCGCGCGCGGGCCTATCCCTATTGGCACCAGGCGCTGTTTCCCGAACTGAACGCGCAGGCGACGCGGGACTAACCGGGGGCTAGCGGCGCGCGACCGTCGCGGTCGCGCGCGGCGACAATGGTCCGAACAGCAGGCGCGCGTTGCTGAAGAACGGCTGCAGGCGCGAGCCCAGCCCGGCGATGGAAAAATCCAGCGCGCCGTTCTGGGCGTTGTACAGGGCGTGAAACCCGATGCGCTTGTCAGCCGCGATCGTCTCGAGCGCATCGGCGTACCAATCGCCCCGGTCGACGGCGCCCGCGCGCGCCGTCCCGAACTCCGCCAGTCCAAAGGGTCTAAGCGCATAGGCGGAGTCCGCCGCATGCCCCTCCCAAAAAAGACCCATCTCGTTGTAGAAGGGATCCAGCAGCGAGGCCAAGCCCTGCCGCTTCTCGTCGGGATGCTCGTACACGTCGACGGCGATCCAGTCGACATAGGCCGAGCCGGGGTAATAGGCGAACGGGGCGTTCCAGGCGGCATCGGGATGGCTGGTGGCGTTGGGCGAGAACACCCAGGCGAGTTCGGTTGCCCCCTCGGCGGCGAACAATCCGTGCACGTACCGCCACGCGGCGATATAGGCCGCCGGGCCGCCGCTGAAGACGCCCGCATAGGGGTACCAGTTGCCGTTCATCTCGTGCGCGAAGCGGAACACCACCGGGTGCCCGAAGTCCCGTAACACGCCCGCTACCTCGCGCAGCTTGGCGTCCCACAGGCCCTGCGGGATTTGCGCCAGGTAGGCATGCTGGGCCTC
>JAJNBB010000088.1 GCA_021155885.1 Fibrobacteria bacterium
CTGATTCCGGGTTTTCGCCGGGTTTGTTTTGCATACTCCAGCTTGGGATATTTTCCCACGGAGGCGCTCATGACACGATTTCTGCCCGGATTCCTCGCGCTGCTTCTCGCCTCCCCGCTGGCGGCCTACGAGGTCATTCGCCTCAAGGACGGCACGGTCCTGCGCGGCGAGGTGGTTTCGCGCACGGACTCCACGGTGGAGATCGACACCGAAAATCTCGGCCGCGTGAGGGTCAAGAAGCGGAACATCCTCAGCAGCCCGGTCAAGGACAGCGAGGTCGTGCCGCCGCAGAAGCTCGCGAGGCTCGATCCCGACCCGATCGGCCACACGCTTTTGCTCATGCCCACGGCCTTCACGCCGCCCAAGGGCTCCATCGTCTTCCGGGATTTCGAACTGCTGTTCCTGACGCTCGGGTATTCCCCCACGAACAGCACCTCCATCGTGGCCGGCGCCATGCTGCCCTTCACCTCCGAATTCAACGCGCTCACCGCAGGCATCAAGCAGGGGCTTTATCGCAAGGCAAACGGCGCCCTGGCCGTCGCGGGAAACATGACCGTTCCGGTCAGCAGCAGCAACAACGAGGCGAATTTCATCTGGCTTTTGAACCTTGTCGGTTCCTACCGCTTCGCGGACGTGGCGGGAATCCATGTGGCCGCGGGAGGGATCGGGGCTCATGGGCAAATCGAAAGCGTCCAAAGCTTCTCCTACGGCGTCGGCACCGACATTCGCCTCTGGCCCCACGTAAAGATCCTCGGCGAGGTTCTGCACGGCGGCACCACCTTCAACCCCGGGTCCGACGGCACCCTCATTAATTTCGGCATCCGCATCCACGGCGAGCGGATCAGCGCCGACATCGGGGGCGTGCGACCGCTTGAAGACATGGGAAGCCTGTGGTTCATCCCGCTCCTGAGCGTGGGGTACCGGTTTTAGTCTTCCCTCTGTCGCGGATCCGGCGCGGCGCCTTAACCAGGGTTCATGCTTCCTCGGAAAATCCCGATTTCCCGTACTGGAACCGTGAGCGGAACCTAGATTAGACGGAGCCACAACCCGGAACATTTCATGAACTCTCCGGCCACGCTCCGATTCGCCCTGATCTTCCTTGCCGCCGCGGCTTTGGCGCCGGCCGCCGACTTCCGCCTCGACGACGGCACGGTGCTGAAGGGCGAAGTCGTTTCGCTCGACGACTCCGTGGCGGTGATCCGCACGACCACGCTGGGCGAGGTGCGCAT
Organism: Fibrobacteria bacterium; assembly: GCA_021155885.1. GTDB lineage: Bacteria > Fibrobacterota > Fibrobacteria > UBA11236 > UBA11236 > UBA11236. The sequence goes on from JAJNBB010000088.1 coordinate 1,230, forward strand.
GCGCCGGGCCCGCGTGGTCGAAGGACTGCCCGGTTCCGATCCGGCCCGGGCCGCGGCCTCCGAGGCAGCCTCGCCGGAACAGGGAAGGCGCGCGCGCGACCCCGCCGGCTACGCGCTGTTCTTCATGCCCACCGCCTTCACGCCCGAGGCCGGCACCGTCACCTTTCGCGATTTCGAATTGTTCTTCCTGGCCTTCGGCTTCTCGCCGACGAACACCACCGTGTTCAGCGGCGGCTTCCTCTTTCCCATAAGCTCCTCGGTGCAGGTTCTCAGCTTCGGGGCCAAGCAGCAATTGTATTCCTCGGGGTCGTCGGCGCTGGCCGTGACCGGCAACGTGACCTTGCCCATCCTCGAGGATACGGACGATGAGGAGGCGCTCTACAATGCCAACCTGGTGTTCAGCAAGCGCTTCGAAAACACGTTTCATTCCGATGCCGTGGGCCTGCACGCGATGGCGGGAACGCTGAGCAGCGCCGGGGAAACCTTGGCGATGCTGGGGTTGGGGTCGGAGTTTCGCCTGACGCGCAACGCCAAGTTCCTCGCCGAAATTTACGGGCCCTTCGAGGAGTTCGACAGCGCCTTGCTCACGCTGGGCTTCCGCCTGCACGCGGAGCGCCTGTCCGCCGACATCGGGGGCGTGCGCCCGCTGGAGGCCGAGGGCGACTTCCTGTTTTTCCCCATGCTCGTGATCAACTATCGGTGGTAGGGTTCCGACGCGGGCTAGACACCGACGTTGGGAGTTGGGGGATAGCAAGTCCTGCGCTTGATTTTTGCTCCCAACTCCCAACGACGAAGCATTGACGGGTGAAGGGTGCCCAACCCCCAACTCTCTTCTACCTTTCCCCCCATGTCCACGTCCCTCGAAAACAAGCGTAATATCGCGATTCTGGCCCATGTGAACGCGGGGAAGACCACCCTCTCGGAGCGGCTCCTGTATTTCAGCGCCGCCATCCCCGGCACGGGCGAGGTCGAAGAGGGCCTGGCCACCATGGATTACCTCCAGGAGGAGAAAAAGCGCGGCATCACCATCGAGGCCGGCATCGCCTCCTACACCTGGAAAGGCGTGCGGGTCACCTTCGTGGACACGCCGGGCCACGTCGACTTCGGGGCCGAGGTGGACTTCGCGCTGCAATCGGTGGAAGGCGCGGTGCTGGTGATTTCGGGCCTGAGCGGCATCGAATCGCAGACGCTGGCGGCCTGGGAAAAGATCCGGCTGAACGGGAACCTTCCGCTCGTGTTCATCAACAAGTTCGATCTCGACGGCTCCGACCACGCGCGCGTACTCGAGCAAATGCGCGTGCTCTTCAAGACGCTGCCCGTCGTGCTCACCTTCCCGCTGTACGCGAACGGAAAGATCGACGGGGTGATCGACGTGGTGCACGAGCTCGCGTTGTTCCGTTCCTCCGAAAACCCGCGCAAGCTGCTCAAGGGAGAAATCCCGGAATCCTGTCACGAAGAATACATCCGGCATCGAACCGCCCTGATCGATTTCGCGTCGCGCCACAACGACGCGGTGATGCATGCGTTCCTGGAGGGGCGGGCCGCGGAGACCTCCGATCTCATCGCGGGCGTGCGCGCCGGGCTCGCCGCCGGCGAGGGCGTGCCCGTCTTCATGGGATCGGCGCTCAAGAACGCGGGCGTGCGCCAGCTGCTCAACGGCGTGAACCAGCTTTTGCCCCCGCCCGCGTTGCCCGCGGACGCCGAGCAGAAGCTCGGTTTCGTGCTGAAGGTGCGCTGGTACCCGGGCATCGGGAAGATCCACCTCGCGAAGATTTTTTCCAACGCCGCCGCGCGGCGCCTGAAGCAGGCGCGCTTCTACCGCGTGTTCGCGGAGACGCTCGAGGAAATCGACGGCCCCGAGGCCGGCGACATCACCGCGATCCAGTCCGGGGCCTCCTATGCGATGGGACAATACCTGTTGTCGGGCGGCGCGCGTTCCCTCGGCGGGGCCTACAAGCCCCTGTTGCAGGCGCGCATCGAGCTCGCCGACGCGAACGACCACGCGCACGTGAGCGCCGTGCTGCGCCAGGTCGCGGACACCGAGCCCTCCATCCAGATCGAATCCGACACCGCGACCGGCGGCTGGATCGTACGCGCCGTGGGCGAATTGCAGCTCGACGTGTTCTGCAAGCGCCTTAAGAATGATCACGGCTGTAACATTAATGTCGGGACTCCCTCGGTTCGCTACGTCGAGCGCCTGGCGAAGCCCCGGGAAGGCCTGGTGGGCGAGGCGCAGGCCTATGGAGCCCAGGCCTTGATTCGGTTCGATGCCCGGAACCGGCCAAAAAAAGACGAAAACCGTATTTTTTTTCCTCCCGACCTCGATCCGGTCGAGCAAGAGGTACTCCGCGACTGTTTTCGGACCTTTTGCGGCCAAGGGGCTGCCGGGCACGGGGAAATAGCGGGCTTGGACCTCGAAATTCGGGAAATTTCAGGCTCGAAAAGACCCGTGCCGCCCCCCTTGTTGGCCAAAACTTTTTCGGACGCCCTCCGCTTATCTCTGAATTCCGCTGAATTCGACGTTTTCGAGCCTATCATGAACCTCGAAATCATCGTCCCCGAGGAGTATTGCGGCGCCGTTCTGGCGGATTTGTCCACCCGGGGCGGGGTGATCCGGAAAATCGATGCCGATGGCCGTAACTCAATAATCTTCTTGGAGATACCCTTGGAGAACGTGTTCGGCTATGCTACCTTACTCCGCTCCCTATCGAAGGGAATGGGCGTTTTTGTTCTGACGTACGAGAAACACGGCATCAGAAAACGAAACTAACCCGGCCCCTTTCGACGGCAGAAAAAACACGGACAGCAACGGGCCAAATCCGGTCCCCGATCCTTTAAAAAAGGACGGGAGAAGCGGAAGAAGCCGGTCGACTCTAGGTATCTAAGAGGAGCAGCGATAGCACCATGGCTAAAGCGAAATTTGAGCGGAACAAACCGCACGTTAACATCGGCACGATCGGTCACGTGGACCACGGCAAGACGTCCCTGACGGCCGCGATCACGACGGTC
>JAJNBB010000055.1 GCA_021155885.1 Fibrobacteria bacterium
GAGCAATTCCGGATTCAACGGCTGCCCGGACATATGCAGCCCGAACACCAGGAGCGAGGTGCGCCCGCTTTCGTTTTTATAGGAGGCGTCCATGCGAAAAATTTACTTCGCGCCGGGCGCGCCCGGAACGATCCCGCTATGCGCTTCCCAGGCCCGTGCCACGGGCTCCAGGACAGATTCCTGAAACGCCGGAGCCATCAAGGTCATTCCGAACGGCAAACCGTCCGCCCGAAAACCCGCGGGCAACGTGACGGCGCATAGATCCATGAGGTTGACGAAGTTGGTGAAGCGGCCCAGGACGCCGTTGAGCTTCAGGGGTTCCCGGTCGATTTGAGCGCGCGTGAAAATGGTGGGCGTTGTGGGCAGGTACAATAGATCCATCGCTCCCCACAACGGTTCGGCGAGACGCCGCAGGGCCTGCATCTCGTGGAAGCCGCGGAAGACCTCCGTGGCCGGGATGGAGGCCGCGGGCGCGAGGATCTCGCGGAGAAGCGGCAGGAGCGCCTCCGGGCGTTCGTTCCCGAATCGTCCGATCGCTTCGGCCCTTTCGGCGAGCCACGGACCGGTATACAGCATTTGCGCCGCGCGCAGCAGCGGCGCGATGTCGACGCGGACCTCGGCGCCGCCCGCCGCGGCGAGCGCGACGCGGCCCCGTTCATACAGCGCGGCATACTCCGCGTCCCCGGAGAAGTCGAGCTGCCCGTCGAGGGGGACGCCGAAGCGGAAGGAGCCGGGAGCCGCGGGACGCGCCGCGGCGGGACGGGCCCGGGAATACGGGTCGTCGAAGTCGAATCCTTCGATCACGCGCAGAACCGCGAAGGCATCCGCGGAGGAGGCCGCGAACACCGAGACGCAGTCGAGACTGGGGCACGCAGGGACGACGCCGCGCGTGCTGACCGCGCCCTTGGTGGGCTTCAGGCCGACGATGTTGGTGAACCCGGCGGGAACGCGGCCTGAACCGGCCGTATCGGTGCCGAGCGCGAAAGCCACCCGGCCGGTCGATACGGCCAGCGCGGAACCCGAGCTCGAACCCCCGGTGATGTAGTCCGGGTCGAAGGGATTTTTGCACGCGCCATACGGGCTCCGCGTGCCCACCAACCCCGTGGCGAACTGGTCCATGTTGGTCTTGCCGACGAAGAGCGCGCCCGCTTCGAGAAGCTTTTGCACGGCCGGCGCTGAAGTTTCGGGAACGCGTGCGTATCCCGGGCACGCCGCCGTGGTGGGGACGCCCGCCACGTCGATATTGTCCTTCACCGCGAAGGGAACCCCCAGTAACGGAAAGCCCTTCAGATCGAGGGCGTTGGCTTCGATCAAGGCTTGCAGGCGGCGCGCGGCCGCCATCAATTCTTCTTTCGGAACCCGGTAAATCCAGGCCTCCTTGTGCGCCTCGAGCCCCGACAGCAGCCAGGCGCGTTCCGCGATCTTGAGAACGGTGGTTTTCCCCTGCGCATAGAGGGCATGCAGCGCGGCGATGCCGGGAATGCCGTCGCGGGAACTCATGGCGCCCCCGTGACTTCCAGGACCACCAGCCACTGGCCCGCGTTCGCAACCGAGCCCGGCTTGCACTTCACCGCGCGCACGACACCCGCCGAGACCGCCGCCGCCGGAAATTCCATCTTCATGCTCTCGAGCACGGCCACGGTCTGGCCCGCCTCCACGCTTTCGCCCTCGCGCACCAGCACGCGCAGGACGTTGCCCGCCAGCGGCGCGGCCACCCCCGCGTGCCCCTCGGGAAGGAAGGCGTCCTCCGAAGGCGCAGCCTCGGGCGCGTCGGGGATCTTGTCGGTCCCGTCGATTTTCCACTGCTCGCGCTCCCGCGCGAAGGCCTCGCGTTGAGTGCGGCGAAACGCCGCGATGGACTCCGCGTGTTCCGCAAGGAAGCGCGTGTACTTCCCGAGGTTGAAAACCGTTTCCTCGATTTTCAGGGACGCGCGCCCCGCGAGGATATCCGCGCGCAGCCCGGTCAGCTCGTCGTGGGTCACCGGGTAAAACCGGATCTGGTCGAAGAAACGCAGCAGCCAGGGCTTTCCGGGCTCAAAGTCCGGCGTGACGCGGTGCGTGTTCCACACCTGCGACGTGCGCCCGAAAAGCTGGTACCCGCCCGGGCCTTCCATGCCGTACACGCACATGTACGCGCCACCGATGCCCACGACGTTTTCCACCGTCCAGGTGCGCGCGGGATTGTACTTCGTCGTGACGAGGCGATGGCGGGGGTCGAGCGGCGTCGCGACCGGCGCGCCGAGATAGACGTCCCCCAATCCCATCACCAGGTAACTCGCCTCGAACACCGTGCGCCGTACGTCCTCGAGGGTTTCCAGGCCGTTGATGCGGCGGATGAACTCGATATTGCTGGGGCACCACGGCGCGTCCGGGCGTACCGTGGTCGTGTAGCGCTCGATGATGCGGTGGATGGCCTCGTCGTCCCAGCTTAACGGCATGTGCACGACGCGCGAAGGAAACACCATCTCCTCGACGGAGGGAAGCGCCGCGTCCGCGTCCAGCACGGTCTCCATGACCTCGGACAGGGACACGATCCGGGGATCGAAATGAATTTGCAACGACCGGATACCCGGTGTCATCTCCAGAATGCCGGAGAGCGCCGTTTTTCGCAGGGACTCGAGCAGCGCTTGCACGCGCACGCGCAGGACGAGGTCCAGTTCCAGCGGGCCATATTCCACCAGCAGGTAGGCGTCGCCCACGCGCCGCAGGCAAAGGCCCGGGTGGACGTCGGAACGCTCGAGGCGATGCAGGACCGCGGCCTGCGGGTCCTGGACCGCCGGAAATTTCGAGGGGGCGCCGCGCGGGGTGGATCCCGAACCCAACGCGGACTCCTGGGCCTCCAACGCCTCTTCCGCGCGGCGCGCGTCCCAGCGGTGAAACCGGATCGTGTCGCCGGGACGCAGCTGGCCGAGCTTCCAGAGTTCGGCCTGGGCCGTCACGGCGGGGCAGACGAACCCCCCGAGGCTCGGCCCGTCGGGCCCGAGCAAAATGGGCATGTCGCCGGTGAAGTCGATCGCGCCGATGGCGTAGGCGTTGTCGTGGATGTTCGACGGGTGCAACCCGGCCTCGCCGCCGTCGGCGCGGGCGAACGCGGGCTTCGGTCCCGTCAACCGCACGCCCGTGCGGTTGCTGTTGTGGTGCACGGTATAGGTCGCGGAGAACAACACGGCGATGTCGTCCTCCGTGAAGAAATCCGGGGCGCCGTGCGGGCCGTACAACACGCCGATGTCCCAATGGCGGGTGATGGATGGGATCGTACCGGGCGCCGCATCCGGGGGCATCGTAGGGGCGCGTCGCGACGCGCCCGTATCGATATCGCCGATATGGACGATGTCCCCCGGTTGCAGCGTCCGCCCGTAGGGCCCGCCGAAGCGCCCGAGATCGAAGGTCGCGCGGCTCCCCAGGTAGGGCGTCGCCGCGATGCCACCGCGCACGCACAGGTAGCCGCGCAGCCCGGCGCCCGCGCAGGCGCCGATCTTGAGAATTTGCCCGGCGCGCGCCGGGAAAGGGCGTCCGCGTTCGACGGGCGCGCCGTCCAGCGTGGCGGGCAGATCCCCTCCGGTAAGACAGGCCACGCTGTCCACGTGAAACTTTACCGTCGGCCCCGCCAGCGTGAACTCGAGGCCCGCGGCTTCGGGGGGATTGCCGAGCAACCGGTTCCCGAGGCGGAAAGAGTAGGCGTCCATCGGGCCCGAGGGCGGCACGCCCACGTCCCAGTACCCGACACGGCCGGGCCAATCCTGCACCGAGGTCTGCGGCCCCGCCTCGAGGATTTCGAAGGCGCGGGGCGCGTACGCTAAGCGGTTGAGGAAGTCGGTGTCCACCGCGTCGCGCGCGAACTCCGCCGATTCGCACACCGCGGCCAGGTAATCGACGTTGGCGACCAGCCCCTCGATGCGCGCATGCCGCAGCGCGCGAATCAGGCGCAGGCGCGCGGATTCGCGATCCGCCCCGTGCGCGATCACCTTCGCCAGCATGGGGTCGTAATGCGGCGTGACCTCCGTTCCTTTTTCCACCCAGGTCTCCACGCGGACGTCCGGGGGAAACCAGGCCTGCGACAACACCCCGGTACTCGGCCGAAAGCCGGCCACCGCGTTCTCGGCGTACACGCGGGCTTGCAGCGCATGGCCGCCCGGCGCCCGGGGCCAGGCGCCTGGCGGTCCCGCGACCGACTCCAGCGACTCTCCCCGCGCGAGGCGGACCATCCATTCCACCAGGTCGACGCCGGCGACCTCCTCGGTGACGCCGTGCTCGACCTGCAGGCGGGTGTTCACCTCGAGGAAATAAAACGCTTGCCGCTCGGCGTCGTACAGGAATTCCACGGTGCCCACGGACCGGTATTTCACCGCCTGGCAAAGCCTCACGGCGCAGGCATGCAGCGCCGCGCGCACCGCCCCTGGGATGTTCGGCGCCGGCGCCTCCTCGATCACCTTCTGGTGCCGCCGCTGCGCCGAGCAGTCGCGGTCGCCCACCGCGATCACCGCGCCCGTGCCGTCCCCCGCCACCTGCACCTCGACGTGCCGCCCGCGCGCGACGTAGCGTTCGACGTAGGCGCCCGCGTCCTTGAAGTTCGCTTGCGCCAGGCGCGTCACGCTTTCCCAGGCCTCCGCGAGTTCCGCCGGCGCGCGGCACAGGCGCATGCCGATGCCGCCGCCTCCCGCCGTGCTCTTCAGCATCACCGGGTAGCCGATGCGCGCCGCCTCGGACAAGGCCTCGGCCGCACCGGAGAGGAGCGCGCTGCCGGGCGTCAGGGGCACGTCGTGCTTCACCGCCAGTTCGCGCGCCTTGTGCTTGAGTCCGAAGGCGCGCATCTGCGCCGCCGTGGGGCCGATGAACGCGATGCCCGCCTTCTCGCAGGCATCCGCGAAGTCGGCGTTCTCGCTCAGGAAACCGTAACCGGGATGGATCGCCCCGGCCCCCGCGCGGCGCGCGGCCTCCAGGATGAGGTCCGTGCGCAGGTAGGAATCGGCGGGACGCACGCCGCCCAGCGCGATGGCCGTATCGGCCCCGGATACATGCAGCGAATCCTTGTCGGCGTCGGAATACACCGCGACGGAACGCAGGCCCATTTTCTTCAGCGTGCGCTCCACGCGCGTCGCGATGGCGCCGCGGTTGGCGATGAGAACGGAGGAGAACATTAAGACATTCTCCGGGGGCAAGGCTTTGTCGGTTGTTGGTTGTTAGTTGTTGGTTGTTGGAAACACGCGGACTTGTTTTTGTGTTCACTAACAACCAACAACCAAGTACCAACAACGAACACAGAAGGGTCTACAGGTGTCATGTTTTATCCCCGTCCCAAATCAACAGCCTTACCGGCGTCGGATTATATGCGTTGCAGGGATTGTTCAACTGCGGGCAGTTGGAGATGACGGCGACCACGTCCATGGCGGCGCGCATCTCCACGTATTTCCCGGGCTCCGAGACGCCGTCGGCGAAGGTCAGCGCGCCCGCGGGCGTCACCGGCACGTTCATGAAGAAGTTGATGTTGGCGGCGAGGTCACGCTTGCCCCAGGGGTGACTCCGGTGGTCGCACTGCGCCATCGTGAGCAGGAAGCTGTCGCGGCAGCTGTGCATGTATTTCTTGTCGAGCGCGTAGCGCACGGTGTTGCTCTCGGCGGAGCACGCCCCGCCCACGGTGTCGTGGCGCCCGCAGGTGTCGGCCGTGATCGTCAGGAGCACGTTGCCCTCGGTGGAAACCAGCCGCGTGCCGGTAGACAGGAACAGGTTCCCCTGCTCGCGGATCGTGTCCGCCGCGCTGTAGCGGTCCTCGGGCCGCGCGGCGTTGTAGAACAGCGTGTCCACCGCCTGGTTGCCTTCGAGGTCGACGATGCGGAAGGACTGTCCCTTCCGGATTTCATGCATCCACCCCTCGCCCGCGGGGAGGACGTGATCGTAGACGGCGTCCTCGGGCTTCAGGGGGCTTTCGACGTAGTTGAGAACGGCCATTATGCGGACTCCCGGGCGAACAGGGCTTCGGTGTTGAGGAACCCGCGCGCGTTTTCCGGGCGCGAGACGCGGCAGGGGTCCGCGGGCCCGGGCAGTTCGGTCTCGCGAACGGAGAGCGTCACCGTGGAAGGGTTCCACTTCCCCGCGGGAGCCAGCGGGTGCGGGGTGTTGGACAACACCACCAGCACGTTCATCTCGGCCCGCAGGTCGACGTAGGCTGCCGGCGCGGAGGCGTTCGGGACGAAATGCAGGCCGCCCTCCTCGTCCACGGTCACCTTGCTGAAGAAGTTCACGTTGGCGTGCAGGTCGCGCTTGCCCATGCCCTGCTTCGCCAGCTCGATCAGGAAGTTGTCCCGCCCATTGCGGTGGAAGTCGTTGCGCGCTTCCTGGTAGGAGGACGGCCCGTATTTTTCCCGGGTCTTTTCCGCCCCGATCACCCCGCAGAGCGTGTCATGCCACCCGGCCGTATCTTCGGGGATGGAGCACAGGATGCGGCCCATGTCGGAATACAGGACGCGGCCGGCCGTCAGGAAGGCCGTGAACTGGGCCTTCAAGGTATCGGGCATGTTGTACCGCTCCAGCGGCATGTCGGCGTTGTAGAACAGGGCCGACACGTTGGCCCCTCCGTTCGGGTCCGTCAGGCGCAGCGTCGTGCCGCGCCGCAGCACGAAGGATGTCATCGCGCCGCCGCGCAGGGTTTCGGTGTACAAATGCGTCATATCTGTCCTATCTCCTCGTGGGCGACGAGGGCGGATCATGATCCGCCCCTACAAACGCCCTGTGGTCACTCTACCTCGTCGCCCACCTGCGTCAGGCGCAGGCGCGGCAGTTCGTCCACGTGGCTGGTTCCCGTTTCGGATCCGGGATGGATCCATTCCTCCAGCCGCCGCCGGGTCGCGAGGAACTCGGGGGACTGGAACTGTTCGGTGGAGCGGGGACGCGGCACCGGAACCTCCAGCAGCTCCGCCACGCGGCCCGGCCGCGGCTTCAGCACCAGGATGCGGTCCGCGAGGTAAATCGCCTCGTCCAGGTCGTGCGTGATGAACACGATGGTGACGTCGGCGTTCTTCCAGATGTGCAGCAGGTGCCGCTGCATCTGCGCGCGCGTCTGCGCGTCCAGCGCCCCGAAGGGCTCGTCCATCAGCAGGATCCGCGGCGAGTTCGCCAGCGCGCGCGCGATGGCCACGCGTTGCTTCATGCCTCCCGACAGCTGGTGCGGATAGGAATCGGCGAAGGCGTCGAGGCTCACCAGCGACAGCCACTGGTCCGCCTCCTCGCGGGCGGCCGCGCGGCTCATCCCCTTCATGCGCGGCCCGAACATCACGTTGTCCTTGACGGTCAGCCAGGGGAACAAGGTGTACCCCTGGAACACCATGCCGCGGTCCGCGCCCGGGCCGTCCACCGTTTTCCCGTCCAGCAGCAGGCTTCCGGAGGTGGGCTGCTCCAGGCCCGCCAGAAGGCGCACGAGCGTGGACTTCCCGCACCCCGAAGCACCGACCACGCACACGAACTCGCGCCGGTGCACCTCGAAGCTCACGTTGTCGAGGGCCAGCACGGGGTTGGATTCCGTCCCGAAGCGCTTGGTCAGGTCCTTCACCTCCAGGACGACCGGACGCTGCTTCAACTTGCGGAAGCGCTCCGCCACGGCCTCGCTCTGGTTGCGGTAGCTGAACGGGCTCACGGCGCGATCCCTCCCAGCACCCCGGGGTTGGACTCCCCGGCCCGCGGCCGGAACAGGTTCTTCAGGGAACGCCCGCCGTTTTCCGAGGGGAACAGGAAGCGGCCCAGCAGCGCCAGGATCTGGTCGGTGAACAGGCCGATCAGCCCGATCATCAGCATGGCCGCGTACACGTTGTCGAATTGCTTGTAGCGCTGCGCCTGGTACAAGAAGGCGCTGATGCCCGACTTGGCCCCGATGAGCTCGGCCACCACCAGGTAGGTCCAGGCGCAACCCAGCAGGATGCGCATGTCGCGGTACAGGCCCGGCGTCGCCGCGGGGATGATGACGTGCCCTAAAAGCTGGCGGCGGTTGCAGCCCAGCGTTTGCGCGGCCTCCAGCAGGGCGCCGTCCACCTGCCGCGTGGTGTTGGCCACCACCAGCACCATCGGGAAGAAGGTGCCGATGAACACCACCGCGATCTTGGGCGCGTCGTCGAGCCCCCAGATCGCCACGGCGAGCGCCCCGAACACGGGCGCGGGCATGTAGCGCACGAAATCGACGAAGGGCTCGAACAGCCGCGAGAACAGCATCAGGCTGCCGCACAGGATCCCCAAGGGAAGGCCGATCGCGGCGGACAGGATGAACCCCCAGAAGATGATGCGGCAGCTGTGGAGCAGGCTCTCGTGCAGCCACAGGTCTCCCTGCCGCGCGGGCGGGGTCTTGAAGGCCGTGTAGAAGGCGCGCGCCACTTCGTGCGGCGCGGGCAGGTAGATCGGGTTGCGCGGGATCCCCAGTGCGGCCGGCTTGCCGGCGGCGGCCAGCTCGCGGTTCCGCGCCGCGAACAAATCCTTTTCGACCAGCATTCCCGAAGCCAGGTAATCGTAGTCGCCCGCCACGGTTTCATCCCCGGCGTAAGTCACTTCCATCAGGGGGTGCCAGAGAAACGGCAGGTAGCTCACCGCCGACCACAGCAGCAGCGGCAGCGCGAACGCGAGCGCGAACAACAACGCGCGCCGCCGCGGCGCCAGCTCCTGGCGTAGCGACAGCCAACGCGGTCCCTTGGAGACGGATCCCTTGGAAGGAGTCCGGGCGGGGGTTGTCATTACCAAACTCCAGGCGACGGCGACGGCCCAGACAGTGCGGAACGCCGTTGCGCCTTGCAAACACGGGCGGACAGCCGTCCGCCCCACCGGCATCCCCAAGGATGCCGCTCTCTCCCTATTTAGCCAATTCCATCACCAGCGAGGGGTCCAGGTAGGACGGGGAGCCCTGCGTCGTCTTGTACACCTCGTAGTCGAGGTTGAACTTGTCCACGACCTTGTTGGAGCCGTATACCGAGGCCAGATCCGGACCCTTCTTGAAGTGCTTGAGGTTGCCCTGCTTGCCGAGGATGAAGGTCCCCTTCAGCAGCTTCGCGTATTCCGGACCGCTCAGGCCCACGCGCGCGCCCATGATCTTGCTCACCTCGGCCGCGTTCTTCGGGTCATTGATGTAGTCGGCGATCTTGAACCACACCTTTACGACCTTCTTCCATTCGGCCCGGCGCGCGGCCAGCGAGGAGGGCCTCACCGCCAGTACGTCGTAGATCAGGCCCGGCGCGTTCGCGCTGGTGTAGATCGCCCGCGAGCCGGGGAGCGCCTTCAGGGCCTGCCCGCTGTTCGGCTGCCAGGCCACGATCGCGTCGACCGCGCCGCTGCCCAGCGCCTGCGGCGTCTGGTCGGTCGGCGTGTTCACGAGCGTCACGTCCGATTCCTTCAGGCCCGCCGACTGCAGCGCCTTGAGCAGGAGCAGGTGCGACACGAAGCCGACCTCCACCCCGATTTTCTTGCCCTTCAAGTCCTTCACGGTCTTGATGCCGGGCTTGGCCACGACCATGTCGTTGCCGTTGCTGTAGTCGTTCAGCAGGATCGCCACGCTCTTCGCGCCGGTCGCCCCCGTCACCAAGGCGTCGCCGTTGGTCATCGCCACGGCGTCCACCTTGCCGGCCGCGAACGCGTCCATCGACGGCACGTATTCGAACCACACGAAATCCACCGCCACGCCCTCGGCCTTGAACCAGCCCTTCTGGACGCCGACGTCCCAAGCCACCCAGCCGGGCCAATCGCTATAGGCGATCTTCAGGGGAGCGGCCTGCGCCGTCAGGGAAAGGGTCGAAAAAGTCAGCGCGACGGCCGCGGAAAAAAGACCGGAAAGGGACTTGGCAAAAGGCATGACAGGCTCCCGAATAGGCGTGTGAACCTTAGGGAGAACAAAAACCGTGCCCAGCGGTTCGGACCAATTTTTATCACAAACGGGGAGTTTTGTCAGCTGAGCGCACGAATTGAATGACAATTTCGATCAATTTTCCCATTGGGAACAAAATGTCAGTTCTTAAACAGGGGCCTAAGGGGCGATCAATAGGGCCGCCTCTAAGTGCCCGATCCGGTTTCCATCGTCCTGAAATCTCAGGGCTTTCACCTGCAAACGGAACCGGGCGCGCGGCCCCTCGAAATCGACCCGCAGCGCTTCGGGAGGCAGTGCTCCTTTGTCGAGGCCTTCAGGCAGCCCTTTCAACGAACGCAAGAGAGGGTTCAGGTCCGCCTCGCCGGCCAGCCCCGTCTCATCGTAAATCCTCATCACGGCATCCGTGAGGAGCAAACGGAAGGGGCCCCTTTCCCAGCGCGCGGACACAGGTCCGGATTGCGACACGAAGATCACCGGGATTATCCGGTCATACCCGCCGACTTCCAAAACGGAGCCTTCGTCCTTGAGGGCGAAAACGTCCCCTTCTTGAGACGGATTCCCCGAGCGCTCGGAAAGTCCATGCGGGCTCCAGCCCATGCCCAGTTGCTCGACGATAGCCTCGGCGCCCGGGACGGGGCCTGCCAGCACCCAGCAGGCCTTGCAAGAATCTCCAGCCGTTGCGAACCAGGGCCGAAGCCTTTCCAGCGCATCCCGGTTCTCGAAATAAAGCAAAAGGCCGCTGACTTCCGCCTCCAATGTCCCCGGGAACTTTTTGCGATAAACCGGGCTGGGAGGAACCAGCTTCCCGTTCCTCAGGTAACCCGTTTTTTCCAGCGCGCGCTCCAAGCGCGCCTGCTGGGAGTCCAGCGACAATTCAAAAATGCTCCACGGTCCCACCGAGGCCAGAAAGGTCACGATCGCCAGGGTGAGCGGGATGGCTTCCTGACGCGGGCGCGGCTTCAGCAGAAAGTAGAGAACGATCCCGCTGAGCCAGAAGGCCGAAAGCCATACGAGGGCGCGCGCCTCCGTGAGCCCGTATTCGCTGTACCGGCGCCAGATCGCCGCGAACAGCAACACCACCAGCGGGGCCAGCACTGCGTAAAAGGGCCGCCCCTGCAGGGAAAACCAGCTTGCGTGTTCGGGTTTTTCCTCCGACAACAGCTGCAGGAGAAGCCCGAGGAGCGCGAACGCCAGGATCAAGGTGCTTACCGTGCCTTGCGGCCATTCCCGCAGCCACAGGATGCGCGCCGCATAGGCGTACAGAATGATCAGGTAAACCCACGAAAGGGGCCGCAGGATGAACCGCGCCAGGACGCGGACGAAAGCGGGATAGGGCGGCAGGTCGTCCCGCCACCAGCGCGGGATTTGCCCCACCAGGTAACCGGTGCTGAAAAGGCCCGCCACCCAGAACCAAAGCGCGCCGAAAACCGAGTCGTCATTCTCCGGCCAGCCGAACAGGGTACGCGCCGATACCGCCAGCACCAGCCCCAAAAACAAAACCGCCGACAACGCCCCGGTCGCCAGCGCCCGTTGGAACAGCATGATATTGAAAAGACGGAAGCGCTGGGAATCGTAACGCGCCAGCAACGGCGTCATGGCAACCAGGGAGTGCGAGGCGACCATCCACAGGGCGAACTTGAGGGCCGACACGTTTTCAGGCAGTTCCCGATCCGTAACGACCGCGGAACGAAGCGCCCCATACGCCGCGAGCGCCAGCAGCAAGGCCGCGACCTCGGGGAGGTACCTCTTGAAGGAACGCAGGCCCAGCGCTTCGGCGATCAGGGAGCCCGTAAGCGAGAGGGAGATGCCCAGCCAGCTCGCCAGAACCCCCGTGAGCAGCAAGGATTGGGTCGCTTTGTCGTCGGAATAGGCAAGACACGTTCCCAGCACCGCGCCGGTTATACCAAGCGCCAGCGCGAGAGGAAACCTTTTCGCGGAATTCGAAAATACCGTGATCTGGTTCCGAAGCGCGCTTTGCAGTCTCATGGCGGATAAAGTAGCCTTCCGCACGGCCGGAAATTACGCCGCTGGAGGCCTAAAGCGCATGCCCCCCGTGCGGCCCATGCACCGGAGCCTTCGTCCGGATCATGGTCGCGCCCAGGATGCCGGCGCCGGCCGCAAACAGGGCCCCCACCAGGAAGGCCAGCTGATAGCCGCTGTTCAAGGCCGTCACGGACTCGGCACCGGCCGCGACGAGATGCGTGGTGCGGAAGGCCGCCAGGCTGGCGAGGCTCGCGAGCCCCAGCGCCCCGCCCATCATGAAGGCCGTGTTGACCACGCCCGAGGCGAGACCCGACTCGTCGGCGGGCACGTCGCTCATGGCCGCCAGCAGCATGGGGTTGAACGCGATGCCCGCGCCGATGCCCAGGAGGACCATGTTCGGCAGTACGTCGATTAAAAAAGAGCCGTCCAGGGGCGCGCGCGCGAACAGAGCGAGACCGCCCGACGCGACCAGCAAGCCGAAGGCCAGCGGCCCGCGGATGCCGAACTTCATCACGATCTTCGCCGACAGGCCGAGCGAGAAGGCCGCCATGATCAGGTTGGCGGGGAGAAAGGCCAGCCCGACCTGAAGCGGGGTGTAGCCAAGCACCAGCTGCATATAGAGGGCGGAAAGAAAGAACCAGGCGAACATCGCCGCGGCCCACAGGATCCCGACGATGTTGGCGACGGCGACGTTGCGGGACTTGAACAGGCTGAGCGGCATCAGCGGCGCCGCGACCTTGGCCTCGATGATCAGAAAGACCGCGAACAGCGCGATCGCCACGCCCAGCATTCCCAGGGTCTGCGGCGAACCCCATCCCATCAGGTTGCCGTTCACGATGGCATAGACGGCCAGCATCAGCGAGCTTGTCACGGTCACCGCGCCCGCCACGTCGAGGCGCGTGTCCGCCACCGCCACGCGCGCGGCGGGCAGCAGCATGAAGGACAGCGCGAGAACCAGCGCGCCCACCGGGATGTTGACGAGAAAGATCCAGTGCCAGTCGAGCTCGCTGGTCAGCACGCCACCGAGCAGCACGCCGATGCTGCCCCCGGCCGAGGCCACGAAGCCGAACACGCCCATCGCCTTGGCGCGCTCGGCGGGCTCGGTGAACAGGTTCATCATCAGCGACAACGAAACCGCCGACACTACCGCGCCCCCGATCCCCTGGGCCGCGCGCGCGATCACCAGGATCGCCTGCGAGGCCGCCATGCCGCAACCAAGCGAGGCGAACGTGAACACGAGGATCCCGCCGATGAACAGGCGCCTGTGGCCGAACAGGTCGCCGAGCCGCCCGCCGAGCAGCAGGCAGCCTCCGAAGGTGAGCATGTAGGCGTTGACCACCCACGCCAGCGACGCCTCGGAAAATCCGAGGTCGGTGCGGATCGAAGGCAGGGCAACATTGACGATGGTGGTGTCGAGGACGATCATCAACGTGCC
This sequence comes from Fibrobacteria bacterium, assembly GCA_021155885.1. GTDB lineage: Bacteria > Fibrobacterota > Fibrobacteria > UBA11236 > UBA11236 > UBA11236. The sequence goes on from JAJNBB010000055.1 coordinate 13,248, forward strand.
CAGGCAGAGCACGAACAGGGCCAGCCAGCGTTTGCGGTTGTCGGATGCGTTCATGGAGGGCCTTGGGGGTGAAGGGCGGTAAAGGATGGCCAATTTAGAAAAGGTCGCCGGGGGGCGACCTTTTTTTGTGCTCTTTTGTGGCTATCCGTTATCTCCGTCGCGCCGCGATCACGCGGTCCAGGCTCCAGGCCCCCGCGCCGGCCACCGCCAGGTACAGGAACAGGAAGCAATACAGGACCGCGCCCACCCCGTTGTTGTTGGACGGGAAGAACGATTGCGGCGCGTGCGCCTGGAAGTAGGCCACCGCCATCTCGCCGGCCAGGATGAAGGCCACCGGACGCGTCAGCAGGCCCAGCACGATCGCGAGGCCGCCGAAGGTTTCCAGCACCCCGGCCCACCACACCTGCGAGAAGGGCACCAGGGGAGGCATGTGCGGCGAGTAGGGGAAATCGAAGAGCTTCATGGTGCCGAACGAAATGAACACGAGGCCGGTGACGATGCGGACCACCGCGAGCATGCGGTCGCGGTTCGCGAGCGAGGCGGATTCGAAGAAGGACATGGCGACTCCTGGGAAAAGGTTAGGGGGCGGCGCTTTCAACCGCGGTTTTCAGGTGGCCCAGGCTGCGCTCGAAGAACGCGCCCAGGAATTTGTCCACGAAGAGGCCGAAGATGCGGTGCACGGGGTTGAACCCGTACCGGCCCTCGACGCTGTAGGTGACCTGCGTCCCGCCCGCTTCGGGAGTCAGGAGCATGTAGCCCTTGGCGGGCTCCTTCGCGCCGTTCAGGTACAGGTCGTATTCGACGCCGCTGGCCGGGTCGGCCTGAAGGATTTTCGCGGTGCCGGGCCCGAACTTTTCGGAGGTCCACGTGTCCTCGGCGCCTACGCCCGCCTCGGGGCCCGAGTATTCATGGACCGTGGTCGGGTCCTCGAGCGTGAAGCTGTTCCATTTCGCCCACGCGCGCGGGCTTTCGATATACGGATACACCGCCTCGGGGGGCGCGGAGATCACGGTCGAGCGCGTCACCTTCCATTGCGAGGGAAGAAATTGCGCGAGAATCGTGATGGCGATGAAGACGATCAGCACCCACAGCAGGATTTTCTTCAGGATTTTCATGGCGTGTCCTTTCGCGCGAACGCGGCCTCCTCCCGATCCCGGCTCCGGATTCTAGCTCTCGGCGAGCCGTTCCTCAAGGTGCCCCGGGAAGCGAAAAATAAAGGGATTTAGAGAGCCCGTCGGGACGGGAGTAAGGACCGTCATCCCCGCGCAGGCGGGGATCCAGTCCCATCCTGGAGGACGACAGCGGGTCTCCTTGCGTTCCATTTCCGACGGGGTAGAAGCGCCCGCGATCCCCCGCATGCCTGCCCCCGCGCAGGCGGGGGGACCGCCGGCGCCCATGACTTTTTCCCGTTCTCCTCTCCCAACCCCCAACGCCCAACTCCCAACTATTATTCCCCCATGTCCTCCTCCGTCCTCATCCAGTTCGCCCACCCCGCCCTCGAAAAGTCCCGGGTCAACCGGCATTTGATCCAGGCTGTGCGCGACCTGCCCGGCGTGTTCTTCAACGACCTGTACGAGAACTACCCGGATTTCCAGATCGACGTGCGGCACGAGCAGGAGCTGCTCCGGCGGCACGCGACGATCATTTTCATGCACCCGTTCTACTGGTACAGCAGCCCCGCGATCGTGAAAGAGTGGCTCGACCTGGTGCTGGAACACGGGTTCGCCTACGGGCAGACGGGCAAGGAGCTGGTGGGCAAGCGCATGCTGAACGCCGTGACCGCGGCGGGCCCGCAGGAGGCCTACCGGCCCGAGGGCTACAACAAGTTCACGATGCGCCATCTGCTCTCGCCCTTCGAGCAAACCGCCAACCTGTGCGGCATGCAATACCTCGCGCCCTTCGTGGTGCATGGGTCACTGCACATGCACAGCCTGGCCGAGGTGATGCCCTACGTGCGGCTCTATCGCTCCATCGTGCAGGCCCTGGTGGAGGACAAGGTGGATTACGCCGCCGCCGCGAAGGCCGAGAGCCTCAACACCATCCTTTTTTCCGAGACTTCGTTCTCGTAACACGGGCCCGACGTGCACGACAACTTCCTCTTTCAGGCCTTCATCTACCTCGCGGCGGCGACGCTGGCGCTGCCGATCGCCAAGCGCCTCGGCCTGGGCTCGGCGCTGGGGTACCTGCTCGCGGGCACGCTGATCGGTCCCCATGTGCTGGGGTGGGTGGGCAGCTCCGACGCCAGCGTGATGCACTTCGCCGAGTTCGGCGTGGTGATGATGCTCTTTCTGATCGGGCTGGAACTCAAGCCCAGCCTGCTGGTGTTCAGCGCGCTGGGCCTGGCCTTCGGCCTGACCTTAAAGGGCTCGATCGCCCTGGGCCTGATCCTCGCGATGTCCTCCACCGCCATCGCGCTGCAGTCGCTGCAGGAGCGCAACTGGCTGAAGCTGCGCGGCGGGCAGGCCAGTTTCTCGGTCCTGCTGTTCCAGGATATGGCCGTGATCCCGATCCTGGCGCTCATGCCCCTGCTGGCCTCGCGCAAGTACGCGGCCGCGACCGAGTCGCACAACCTGCTCCCTTCCTCGCGCGCCCGGCGTTCCGGTTCATCGCGGGCTCGAAGCTGCGCGAGGCCTTCACCGTGTTCGCGCTGTGCCTGGTGGTGGGCATCTCCTTGCTGATGCAGGTCGTGGGCCTGAGCCCCGCCCTCGGTGCCTTCCTCGCGGGCGTCGTGCTGGCCGAAAGCGAGTACCGCCACGAACTCGAGGCCGACATCGAGCCCTTCAAGGGCCTGCTGCTCGGCCTGTTCTTCCTCTCAGTGGGTTCGTCGATCGACATCCCCTTCATCATCCGGCACTGGCAGGCGGTGATCGGCGGCGCCCTCGCGGTGCTCGCGATCAAATTCCTGGTGCTGGTTGGCATCGCCGCCGTGTTCGACCGCCGCCGTCGCGACGCCCTGCTGTTCGGCTTCGCGCTGTCGCAAGTGGGCGAGTTCGCCTTCGTCCTCTTGGCCCTCGCGGACCAGCTGCACGTGCTGCCGCCGGCCTGGAC
>JAJNBB010000056.1 GCA_021155885.1 Fibrobacteria bacterium
AAGCCCTCCGGCGTGATCACGCGCGTGAGCAACTACGACGTGGGCCTGCCGGGCAACGGCCTGCTGGTGTGGCACGTCAACGAATGGTTCCTCGAATCCTTCCTTCCTTTCGGCGCGGTGAACGCCTACCTCGGCGACACCTTGCGCAGCCAGTACAAGGGCCTGGAGCTGACCGAGGCCGACGGCGTGCCGAGCATCGGCAAGCAGTTCACCGACCCGCTGGGCCAGCCCGCCTTCGACTACGGCACGGGACGCGACATGCTCCCCCACGTCTACCGCAAGCGCAAGAACCCGCCGAAGGACACGTCGTGGGCGCTGCCCGAGACCTTGAGCGTGATCGGGTCGTATGGCTTCGCGAACACCAACTCGTGGAACGACGGACGCACGCACATCAAGCTCGAAGCGCGCCTGCCGGCCTCGCCCGTGTTCGCGAAGGGCGTCAGCTCGTTCTCGGGCGACTCGGTGTTCACCCTGCGCGACTCCGCGATCACCTTGCGGGTCTACTGGGCCGACAACAACACCGTCAAGCAGCCCCCGAACTCCGAGTGGCCCGTGCGCACCGCGGCGGCCGGGCACCCGCAGGCGCTCAACCTGCTTCGCGACGGCAACCGCCGCGCCTACGTCGTGAGCGTGGCCGACACCGGCCTCATGCAAACCTACACCGCCGCGGGCAAGCTCGCGCTGACCCCGCGCGACAGCGTGAAGGACACGGGCCACTACGCGGGCGTGACCACTTTTTTGTCTTCCGGCAACACCCGGCCCGAGAACGCGGCGGCGGTGAACTCGCTGGCAAATCCCGCGGGCGCCGGTGCGCTTCATCGCGGCCCGCGCCGACTCCCTGAACGGGACCTCGCGGAACGGCGGGCGCGACACGACGATCGCCTTGAAGGGCAAGGTCGGTCCGCTGGCTTGGGGCGGCCGCGTCTTCGTGATCGACAGCGCCGGAACGCTCCACGGTTTCAACGCCGCCGGCGGCGCGCGAGACAGCGTGGTCCTGCCCGCTGGCAACTGGCAGGCGATGGCAGGGATCGTGTTCGGCGGGACGAACCAGGTGATCGTCGCCGGCCGCGTGTTCGGATCATCTGGATACCCCAGGGGCACCGCGGCGCGCATCCCCCCGGGCGGCCCCGCGGTGAACCTCGACCTGAACGCCGCGTGGGGCGAAGAAGCCTTCCCCGATAACGAAACTTTTTCCGTCTCGGTCTCCGACTTCGACCGCGACGGCGCCGACGACGTCTTCCTTCTGGGCTCGCACGGCAGCGCCCTGCTGTTCCGCGTCCCGACCTCGGGCCCGGTCGTGCGCTTCGTCGGGTGGCCGCAAATCCTGCCGCGCAGCGTCGAGCTGGAGGACACGCTCGGAACCTACGTCACGCAGGACCGCAGCCCGCCCGCGCTCACCGACCTCAACCGCGACGGCCACCCTGACATCGTGTTCAGCGGGACCAACGCCGTGCATGCCCTCGATTGGCGCGGCGCCCCCCTGCCCGGCTGGCCCTTCCGCATGCAGCCGCGCCAGGCCGTCGGATTCACCTACTCCAACCGCCGGCTGCTCGCCACCGTGATCGGCTCCTCGCCGCTCGCCCTCTCGCTACGCGGCCGGCCCTCCGTCCTCGTCGCCTCGCCCGACGGCCTGATCTACGCGGTCGACAGCGTGGGCAAGCAGGTCACCTACACCTCGTTCGATCCCGCCCAGCAAAAGGGAACCGGCATGCTCATGTCCGACCTTTCGGACTGGCCGCTCAGCATGGGCGGCATCTCGCTCGACACCATGCGCTCGCCCTACGTGCACATCGCCCTCGCCCCGCTCGACTCCGCGAACGGCGCCCGCGCCCTGATCGCCCAAAGCGCCGCCGGCGGCCTCACTGCCTGGACGCTCGCGGGCGTCGCCGCCTCGGCCGCCGACTGGCCCTTCCCCGGCGGCGACGCCGGCCGCTCGTTCCGCCTCGACGCCTCCGCGCTGGGCACCGCCGTGGACCCGGTTCCCTCGGCCTCCATCGAGGAGTTCCACCTCTTCCCCAGCCCCCTCCGCGGCGGGATCGCGACCGTGCACTTGAAGCTCGGAAGTCCCGCCACCCGCGCCCGCATCCGGGTTTATGATCTTGCCGGCAAAACGGTCAAGGACGAAACCTTGACCGGCCTCAACAGCGGCCTGCAGCCCTACAACCGCAAGATCGACCTGAGCCACCTGGGCGCCGACGTCTACAGCGTCCAATGCGAGGTCTCCTTCACCACCGGGGGCAAGAAGACGAAATGGCAGAGGATAGGGGTAGTGAAATAGCGGACAGCTTACAGCGGACAGCCGGACCAACGCGGTACCACCGCCCTGTAATTCTTCTAAAAAGGTCGGCTTGGCATAATTTCTTCTGTTTTTGTGCTTGCTGTAAGCTGTAAGCTGTCCGCTATTCGCTACCTTTTCGCGCATGAAAATCGAAAACAACAAAGTCGTCGGCATTGAATACACCCTGAAGGACAAGGACGGCGGGGTGGTCGACACCAACGCCGGCAGCGGCGAGCCGCTGTATTTCATCCAGGGATTGGGCACCATCGTTCCCGGCCTCGAGCGCGCCATGAACGGCAAGGCGTTGGGCGAAAGCTTCGACGTCACCGTCAAGGCCGCGGACGGCTACGGCGAGTTCGACGCGAACCGCAAGCGCCGCATCCCGAAGTCGGCCCTGAACGGCATGGAAGTCCAAGTCGGCCAGATGCTGCAGGCCTCGGGTCCCGAGGGCGCCTCGGTTGTCACCGTTTCGGACGTCACCGAAACCGAGATCGAGATCGACGGCAACCACCCGATGGCGGGCAAGGACCTGTTCTTCTCCATCAAGGTCACCGAGATCCGCGACGCCACCGAAGAGGAAATTTCCCACGGCCACGCACATGGTCCGGACGGGCATCATCACCACTAGGTGACAGGGTACAGGGGACAGGTTACAGGGAACCCCTGAAGCCGCAGCCATGCGGCTTTTTTGTTTCATAGATAACCGGGGAAAAACAGGGACGACGGAGCGAGACCAAGCACCGGTAGGCGCTCCGACGCAGCCGTACCGGTCGTACGGCGAGGAGGAGCAACACCCCGGTGCGCCGGTCGCAGCCCGTCGCAACTATGTTGGAACTTCGGCCATTCCGGGCATCTTTATTTCGGTTTCCCACACAATTTCATCCTGCTATCTTTATCGTCATGTCCAAACCTTTTAAACTCGCCGTGGTCCAGTGCAAAGGCAACGCCCTGGACGCCGGCCGCTTCGAAACGCTGACCCGCCTCATCCGCGAGGCCGCCGCCAAGGGCGGGCAGACGATCCTGCTGCCCGAGCTCGTCCTGCACGATTACTTCTGCATCGAGGAAAACCAGGCGCACTTCGACCTCGCGCACACGCTGGAATCCGACGCCTCGAAGTCGCTGCAGGCCCTGGCGAAGGAGCTGGGGGTAACCTTGGTGTTTCCCTTCTTCGAGAAGCGCAGCGCCGGCATCTACCAGAATTCGGCCGCCGTGTTCGAGGCCGACGGCTCGATCGCCGGCCTGTACCGCAAGATGCACATCCCGCACGACCCGGGCTTCAACGAGAAGTACTACTTCACGCCCGGCGACCTGGGCTTCAAGTCCATCGCCACGAAGCACGGAAATCTGGGGGTATTGATCTGCTGGGATCAATGGTTCCCCGAGGGGGCGCGCCTGACGGCGCTGCAGGGCGCCGACGTGCTGCTCTACCCCACCGCCATCGGGTGGGACGACTCCGAGTCGGGAAGCGTGTCCCCGGACGAGGCCAAGGCGCTGGAAGCCCGCCATCTCGACGCCTGGATCACGATCCAGCGCAGCCACGCCATCGCCAACGGCCTGTTCGTCGCCGCCGCCAACCGCGTGGGCCGCGAAGGCCACCTCCGTTTCTGGGGGAACTCCTTCATCGCGGGGCCCGGCGGCGAGATCCTCGCGCGCATGGATTCCGAAACCGAGGGCGTGATCCTCGCCGACGTCGACCCCGCGCGCGTCGAGGCCGAGCGCCGCACCTGGCCCTTTTTGCGCGACCGCCGCATCGACGCCTACCAGGGCATGCTCCACCGCAGCGGAAACTGACGTGTCCCTGAGATTACCCGCCGAATGGGAGCCGCAGCGCGCCGTGTGGTTCACGTGGCCGCAGAACGCCGACACCTGGACCCCCGTGTGGCCCGACGCCGAGGCGACCTATGAGATGGTGGCCCGGCAGGCCCTGCGCTTTCAGGACGTGGTCCTCACCGCCTCCACGCCGGCGCTTAAGGAGTCCCTGGAAAAGCGCTTCGCGGACCTTCCCCTTGAGACCGCCCACCGGCTGGAAGTCGTCCTGTGCCCCACCAACGACAGCTGGATCCGCGACTACGGAGGCCAGACGGTGCAGGCCACCGACTATAACGGAAAGGTCAGGCCCGTGCTGGTCTCCTTCGAATTCAACTCGTGGGGAGGCAAGTACCCGCCCTGGGACGCCGACAACGCGGTGCCGCGCTTCATGGCCGCGCACCGAGACTATGAGCTCGTCGAGATCCCCCTCGTCCTCGAGGGCGGTTCCATCGACGTCAACGGCAAAGGCCTGCTGCTGACGACGGAATCCTGCCTGCTCAACCCCAACCGCAATCCCAAGCTGTCGCGCGAGGAAATCGAAACCGTCCTGCGCCGCGCGTTCGGCGTCACCGAAGTCCTCTGGCTCGAATCCGGGATCGACGGCGACGATACCGACGGCCATATCGACGACCTCGCCCGCTTCACCGACGCACGCACGATCGTGTGCGCGGTGGAGTCCGACCCCGCCGACGAGAACTACGCGGCGCTGCGCCGCAATGCGGAACTATTGAAGGAGTACGCGGCGCGCCTGAACCTGAAGGTGATCGAGGTTCCCATGCCGGGCCGCCAGATCCGCGCGGGCCTGCGCACGCCGGCCACCTACATGAACTTCCTGATCCTGAACGGCGCCGTGCTGCTGCCCGTGTTCGACGATCCCCGCGACGCGGCCACGATCGAACTATTCAAGACGCTTTTCCCCGGGCGTGAAATCGTCCCCATCGACTGCCGTTCCCTGGTGTATGGACAAGGGGCGATCCATTGTTCGTCGATGCAGGAGGCCAAGGTTTAGCCTCGGCCTGAAACAAGCGAATTATTTAGGATTCGAATCGCGCACGCTGCGGCGATCGAAAGCCTTCGTACTCATCCCACCGTCACCGCCAGCGCGGGGACGCTCCTCGCGAGGACGAGCCTCGTTCACGTTAATGGCGCGGCCCTTGACTTCCTTGCCGTTCAGTTCCTGGATGGCTCTGCGCGCGTCCGCGTCATTGGGCATTTCCACAAAGGCGAATCCGCGCGATTTCCCCGTCAGGCGATCTGTCATGATCTTGGCCGAAGCCACTTCCCCATACGCGCCGAACGCCGCCTCCAAATCCTCCTGAGTGGCGGCCCAAGAGAGGTTACCGACGAACAACTTCAGCTCTTTTCCTGCCGCGATTCGTTGAGGAATTCGCTTCTTTCCCAAGGCGTCCAGGCACAAAGCCACCTTCGCTACATCCTTCATGCCCGGGGTAGTTTCGACTTTGCTATTGAGATCAACCGCGTAAGGTTCCAGGTTTTTGGCGAGAGCCACGTTTTCCGGCCCAAGGCCGCCGGCCAAAAAGAAAGGACGCGGGAGCAGGCTTTCTTTCAATAAATTCCAATCGAACGATCTGCCGGTTCCCCCAAATTCCGTTCCGGTTTGCGTGTCGACAAGAAAATACTCCGGCTGTTTGCCAACATGCGCATCCCAGTCCGCGCGCAACCCTCCCCAGTCCGCTATGCGTGTGTGGGGAATGGCCTTGATTACGGGTAATGTAATGCCGTCAAGCACATCCCAGCCTTCCTCACCGTGCAATTGCACCCACTGGATACCCGTCTGCGCTGCAATGGCATTTATTTCAGCCGCGGTATGGTTCACGAAAACGCCGACAGGAACCGCATGTTTTAGGCGCTGGATAATATTCGCCGCGGCGGCGGGTTGAATAAGACGCTTACTACCGCGCCAAAAATTGAACCCTAGCCAGTCTACGCCCATCCTGTCAAAGGCTATGGCATCTTTACCGCGCGTAATTCCGCAGACCTTGACGGCGATCGTGCCTTGGGAGACTTTTTGAGAGGCTGCCATAATTCAAAATTCTAGCAATGCGCCGCCGCGGATCACGATGCCGCCGCGGCGCTTGAAACCTTCGTATTCGCACCCGAGGAGCAGGCTCGAACGGCGCCCGTTGCGGATGTCCAGGGCGCCCCCGCCGCGCCAGAGGAAGCCCGAACCGTCCTCGGGGCCGAAGGCGTAGCCGAGGCCTCCCGTCGCCGCGGGGACGAACACGCGGCCGAAAGGCAGGCGCATGAACCCGGCCGCCAGCACCGGCACTGAAGAAGCGTGCCCGGCGACGCCCCTTCCCGCCTGCAAGCCCAGCAGCACTTGTTCATCGAATTTATGGTAGGCCGCCAGGTTGAAGCCGAAGCCCGTGCCCTGGAAGTCGGGGTGGGTCTGCAGGCCCAGCGTGCCGGTCACCGCCATAGGCGGCAGCGCCTGCGCCCAGGAAACAAGGGCGACCAAGGCCGCTCCGGCGGGAAGAAGATGTCGCGGGAAGCGGTACACGCCCGCAAATGTAGAAACGGGAAATCACCCGAATTACCATGGGGACGACGCATGCGTCGCCCGCCGGTCAATTCGGGTATTCGTTCGCCTGGAGCGAAGTCTGGGGATAGGCCAGCGTCTGGGATCCCGGGGAGGCGTGCCGCGCGGCGCGCTCGACGCGATTCCAGGTGCCCGCGTCCTTGGCGAACAAGGCCTTGAAAAGCCCGAACAGCAGGGCGACGTTCATGGACACGAAGTAAAAGGGAATCAGAAGAAACTTGTAGCGACGCGTGCGCCCGTTCCCCAAATACCCGAGCGCGGCCATCGCATAAAAGGCGGACTGCAGGAGGAAGATGCCGACGTACGCGCGGGACGTAAGGGCGAGCGCGGCGTTGAGGCCCAAAAGAAGAAGCAGGAAGAAAGGGGCAACCCAGCGCAACAGCTTGTGCGAAAAGAACCCGTAGGCCACCAGCGGCTTCAAGGGATTCAGCAGGGGAAGGTACCTGGGGAGCAGGTTGAAGTTGGCTTGGCTGATTCGCACCTTGCGGTGGAATTCCCCGTAGGTGTCGAGGGAGGTTTCTTCGCTGCCGATGGCCTGCGGCTCATAGACCACGGCCTTGCCGGCGCGCAGGACGTTGGTGGTGACGAAGAAGTCGTCCATCACCTTGCAGTCCGTGGGGATGGGGCGGAACAAGTCCTTGCGGATGGCGTAGATGCCGCCGTTCGCGCCGATCACGATGCCGAGATGCCCTTCCTGCTTCTTGATCTCCGACTCGAGGTTCCAATAGATGCTCTCGCCGATGCTGAGCGCCGACTGGCCGGCGTCATGCAGGATCAGGCGGCCGCAAACGCAGCCGACCTCGGGATTCTCGAAATGCTCCAGCATCTTTTGCAGCACGTTCTTTAGAAGCAGCGTGTTCGCATCGCAGAAGACCAGAATGTCGCCCTGCGCCGAGGGAACGAGCCGGTTGATGACGGAAGCCTTCCCGGAGCGCTGCTGGAAGGCGAAGAGCTTGACGTCGGGCGAGTACTTCGCGGCGATGGCCTCGGTGCGGTCCGAAGAGCCGTCGGATCCGATCAGGATTTCGAAGTGCTCGCGGGGATATTCGAGTTCGAAGCTGTTGCGGATTTTTTCCTCGAGGATTTTTTCCTCGTTGTAGGCGGCGATCACCAGGGAAACCTTGGGAACGCGCGGGCCTTCGCCGCCGGGCGCCGCGGGCCGCACGGCGAAAAGCCGGCGCAGCACGGGGAGCGACACCGGGTAGAGGACGTAGGTGTGCAGGATGAGCAGACCCGTGACCCAGAACAGGATCTCCAGGGTCCCCATCAGGATTTGCCCTCGAGGTAGGCGTCGAAGGTGACCTTGCGCTCGCGCGCGCCCGACGAGATGTAGGTCAGGAGCTTGACCATGAGCTCAGGCTCCACGTAGGAGGAAAAGCTTCCCACGATTTCGCCGCGGCGGTTGAGGAACAGGAGGGTGGGAAACCCTTCGACCCCCCAATGGTCCGCCAGGGCCCGGGAGGTCATCTTCTTGCCCTTCCAGGTGACGATGGCGTCGCTTTCGGCGTTGAGGCGCACGCTTTCGAAGTTCTTGTCCAGTTCGGCGATCACCGGCGCGGACTTGAACGTCACCGCGTTCAGCTTCTTGCAGTAGCCGCACCAGTCGGTGTAGACCGAAACGAATAGATAGCGCTTCGACGCCTCGGCGTTCTTGAGGGCGCTCTCGAGCGACATCCATTTCAAGGCCGGCTTCGCGGCCGCTTTGGCGTTACCGGCCGCAGGCTCGGCCTCGAGACGCCCCGCGAAGGGCGTCAGCAGGAGGGCCAGGGCCAATGAATACGCTGAAAGCCGCATAATCTTCCGGAGTTAGAGCGAGGCGTCCAGCTTTTCGGCGATCTTGCCCTTTGGGTAGGCGCCCACGAGCTGCTGAACCATTTCGCCGTTCTTGAAGAACATGATGGTGGGGATGCTGCGGATGCCGTAGCGGCCGGCGATTTCGGCGGCCTCGTCCGTGTTCAGCTTGCCGACCTTGGCCTTGCCTTCATATTCCTTGGCAAGCTCCTCGACCAAGGGGCCTACCATGCGGCAGGGGCCGCACCAGGGCGCCCAGAAGTCCACCATGACCGTGCCGGGGTAATTGACCACTTCCTGGTCGAAATTTTCGTTGGTGAACTGCTTCACTGCCTCGTTAGCCATTATCACTCCTTCCGGTTTTTTTCCGGTTTGGGCTGAAAAGTCTCAATGCGCGCGACAACCTGTTCCTGAAAAGGCCTCCAAGCCTCCGGGTGGTCGGCCAACCGCATGAAATGCTCGTGGAACTCCGCGGGTGTCATGCCATGCTGGGCCAAAATGACCCTTCGCATCTCGCCGGCCTTGTCCAAATCCTGGTTTAAGGCCACCGATGCCAACTTCAACTCTGCGTATAAATCTATAAAATCGGCGTCCGGCTTATACCCGGCGAAACTGCCCTGTAAACAGCCCATAAGCAGGGAACCTGCGCAAAATCCAAGAATTCCCCGACCGGCTTGCATCATTGGCCCCCTGCTGTTTTCAATGTACGGGGCGCTCCCAATCCCCGCGTTTGCATTGTGACCCGTGCGTGTCATGATTCGGTCGGGAAAAGACACGGTTCGGTCACGCTCCGCGCGCTTCTTCCCCGAACAGCCCTTGCGCGTAAGCCTCCCGATCGAAGGGAACCAAGTCGTCCAGGCCCTCTCCCACCCCGACCCACCGGATCGGGGCCTTGAATTCCCGCGAAAGCGTCAAAACGGCCCCGCCCTTGGCCGTCCCGTCCAGTTTCGTCACGATCAGGCCGTCGAGGGGGACGACCGCGCTGAAACCCTTGAACTGAGGCAAAGCGTTTTGGCCCGTATTGCCGTCGATCACCAGCAGCGTCTCATGGGGCAGCGCCGCGTCGTGCTTGCGCAGGACGCGAACCAGCTTGCGCAATTCCTCCATGAGGTTGTCCTTGGTGTGGAGGCGGCCCGCGGTGTCGATCAAGAGCACGTCGCAGCCGCGGGCCAGGGCGGCCGCGTAGGCGTCGTACGCCACCGCGGCCGCGTCGGCGCCGTCCTGGTGCTTGACGACCTCGACGCCGGCGCGGCTGGCCCAGGTCTCGAGCTGCGAGACCGCGCCGGCCCGAAAGGTGTCGCACGCCGCCAGCAGGACTTTCTTGCCTTGCGTCGTGAAGTGATGGGCGATCTTCGCCACCGAGGTGGTCTTGCCAGCGCCGTTGACCCCGATGAACAAGACCACGTAGGGCTTGGGGAGGGGGTCGGGGAGAGGCTTGGGCTCGTGCAGGAATTCGCGGGCCTCCTCGGCGAGCCAGGCCAGCAATTGTTCCGAAGTGATCTCCTGGCCGCGCGCGCGGACGCGGACGCCCTCCAGGATTTGCTGCACCGTGTCGAAGCCCACGTCGGCGGCCAGGAGCTTTTCCTCCAGGGCCTCGAGGGCGGCGGCGTCGAGCTTGCCCTTGCCGAAGACGGCCTGGATCTCGCGCGTCAGCGATTGGCGCGTGCGCGCCAATCCGCCGCGGATTTTGTCGAAAAGTCCCATGCGATTCCGTGATGAAAGGTCCCCGCCTGCAGGGGCGGGGCGACCCCGCCCCTACAGGCGGGTCTCGATGATGTCGATCAGGCCGTAGGCCTTCGCCTGCTCCGCGGTCATGTGGTTGTCGCGATCGGTGTCGCGTTCGATCTTGTCCACGGACTGCCCGGTGTGGTGCGCCAGGATCCTGTTCACCGTCTGGTGAATGCGCAGCATCTCCTCCGCCTGGATCTCGATGTCGGACGCCGGACCGAACATGTGGCCCTGGATCAGCGGCTGATGGATCATGATGCGGGAGTTCGGCCACGCATAGCGGCGCCCCTTGTTGCCCGCGGTGAGGAGCAGGGCTCCGAAGCTGGCCGCCTGCCCGCACACCACCGTCGCGACGGGCGACTTCATGGCCTGCATGACGTCATAGATCGCAAGGCCCGACGAGACCATGCCGCCGGGGCTGTTGATGTACAGCGTGATCTCGTCGTGGCTCTTGGAATCGAGGTACAAGAACTGCTTGATGATGCGCTCGGAGCTTTCGTCGTCGACCGCCGTCCACAGGAAAATCTTGCGCTGCTTGATGAAAGATTCGGCGATTTCCTTCGCGAGAGGGCTCTCGTCCTTTTCCTTCTTCTCCTCTTTTTCCTTCTTGTCGTCGTCGTCGTCCATGCGCCAGTTTTGCATTAGGGTCCGCCTGTTTAAAGCTGTTGAATAGGGATAAAATACATCGGTTTGAAGGGGCCGGAAGAGCGTTTCAGGATGGAACGAATAACCGGGAATCGACGGCACGGCGGGGTGGGCGGTAGGGGCAAATAATTATTTGCCCCTACTCGGCGATTTATATCGCCGACCACCCCGCCGTGCCGTCTTTGTTGTCCTTGATCACGAACCCGGCAGCCTTGAATTGGTCTCTTATCGCATCGCTCCGGGCCCAGTCCTTCGCCGCGCGCGCCGCGGCGCGTTCGGCCAGCAAGGGCTTGAGATCTTCGGGCAGGTCGGCCTGCGGCACGGGCGCCTCGGCCACGGTGAGGCCCAGGCCAAGCAGCTTGTCGAAGGCGGCGACGAGGCCCGCACGCTCGCCCTCGAGCAGATCGGGATCCTTCAGCATCAGGTTCAGGATGCCGAGCGCCTGGGGGAAGTTCAGGTCGTCCCCCACTGCCTCGAGGAAGCGGGACTTCCACTCCCGCGCGCGGCCGCTGTTCGCGGGGGCGGCCTTGCCGATCAGGGGGTCGGTGCGCTTGCGCAGGTTGCGCAGGGAGTCGCGCGCCGTGTCGAGGCCCTGGTAGCTGAAGTTGAGGTAGTTGCGATAATGCGCGGTCAGGCAGAAGTAGCGATAGTCCATCGCCGAATAGCCCTGCCGGATCAGCACGTCGAGCGTGACGAACTCGCCGGCCGACTTGGACATCTTGCCGGCGCCCTTGCCCGAATCGTCCGGGGCCTCGAGCAGCCAGCCGCCGTGCACCCAGTAGCGCGCGAAGGGCTTGCCCGTCGAGCATTCGGACTGCGCGATTTCGTTGGTGTGGTGCACCCGGATGTGATCCGTGCCGCCGCAGTGGATGTCCAGCGTTTCGCCCAGGAGCTTCATGGCCATCGCGGAGCACTCGACGTGCCACCCCGGAAAGCCGCGCCCCCAGGGAGAATCCCATTCCATCTGGCGCTGCGCGCCCGAGGGAGAAACCTTCCACAGCGCGAAGTCGGTGGGATTGCGCTTGTCGGCCATGGCGACGCGCGAGCCCGCCTGCAGCCCCTCGATGTCCAGCTTGGCGAAGTCGGGATAACGGGGGAACTTCGAAGTGTCGAAGTACACGCCGTCGTTCTCGACGAAGTAGGTGTAGCCCTTCTTTTCGAGGTCCTGAATGAGAGCGATCTGTTCGGGAATGTGGTCGGTGGCCTTCGGCCAGGCCGTGGGCTCCAGCAGGTTCAGCGCCTTCCAGTCCTTGAAAAAGGCCTGGGCGTAATATTCGGCGATATCCCACACGCTGCGGCCCTCGCGCCGCGCGCCCTTCTCCATCTTGTCCTCGCCGGTGTCGGCGTCGGAGGTGAGATGGCCGACGTCGGTGATGTTCACCACGTGCTTCACGGAATAACCCGCCGCCTCGAGGGCCCGCCGGAGCAGGTCCTCGAATACGTACGTGCGCAGGTTGCCGATATGCGCGAAGTGATACACCGTGGGCCCGCAACAATACAGGCCGACCACCCCGGGGTTCAGGGACTCGAAGGGCTGCTTGGCGCGCGCGGCGGTGTTGTACAGGGAGAGTTGCATGAGGGGGTAAAGATAGCAGGAGGGGACGGGGGTCGGGAGTCGGGAGACGGGGGCGAAAAACCAAAAAAAGGTTTTGCGCTTGGATTCTTCTGTCTTCCTACCCCCATGCCCCGACTCCCGACCCCTGTCCTGACTTACTCGTCCGGCACGCCCACGACGGTCAGGTACAGCACACCGTGCGACAGGGGCAAATCCAGCAATTCATTGGCGCGATCGTCGTAGTACCCGCCGATTCCGGAGGATCCGAGTTCGCGATGCACGGCCCAGAGGTGGATGCGCTCGCCGATCTGGCCGGCGTCGAGGCAGGCGTAGCGGTAGCCGCGATCGCCGTAGGCCGACACGAGCGCTTCCATGTCGGCGGTATATACCAGCGCGAAGGCGCAGTCGGAGGCGATGTCCTGCCCGAGGCTCAGCGCGTGCAGGTCGCTTCGGAAATCGCCGGCCTTGACGAGGGAGCGGACGAGGTCTTCACCTAGCGCGTAAATGCCCGGCTCGAGGCCGTCCACCGCGAAGACGGCCATGTGCAGGCCGAGCATACCGGGGGCGAGCAAGGGCGAGGCCGGGATCGGACCGGGGGCGCGGAACGCGAACCGGAGCATATCCTCGGCATCCTTGAGGAGAATCGAACCGCCGTTGAACCGCCGGGTGGAGCGGCGGTGCAGGATGGCGGACTGGGTGTTGAAGTCCGCCGTGTCGAAGCGCGCGGGAACACCGGGTGGGAGCGGCAGCCGGGGGCGGATGCCGGGTCGGATGCGCTCGCAGGCGTTCTGCTGCATCTGGATGGATTCCGCGGGATCCGCGTACGCCACGGCTTCGGCGGGAACCGGGCCGGGCCTCTGCCCGGCGGCCGGCGGCAGGGCCCCGCCCGGGCCGAGCGCTACCCCGATCAAGGGGAATTCCTCGGCCCGCCCCAAAAACAAAAGTTCTTCCAGGCCTTCGTCCAAAAAGCTTCCCAGCACGGGAGCGTCGAGGCCGAGCGTTTCGGCCATTTCCAGCAGGTTGGCGAGCGCGTGTCCCGTGTCGAGCAGAATGCGGCGATAGGCGCGCTCTTTGTAACGCCAGGCGCTGCGCCCGTACATCCCGGTGAACAAGACCAGGCAGTTGGTTTCGGCGACGGCGGGGTGCTCAAGGAAATGGTGCTTCAGGTCGGCGAAGAAGTCCCCTTCCCACACCGGGATCAGGGCGGAACGAAGCGAGTGGTAGTGGTAAATGCCGGCGGGCAGGTCGGAAAAATTGCGGACGGCGACGTAGATCTCGGTGGGGTACAGGCCGCCGGCCGAGGGCGCCGCGCGCAGGAAGACATCGCGGCCCCCGCCGCCGGAAAGGCGCGCGGTAAGGCCCAAGGTGAAGTACAGGAGGCGCGCCAGGGCCGGCAGGGCGGTCGGTAAGCCCATCGAATCGTCGCCGCGCAACCAGGGGTAGGCCGGGTCGGGAGGCGTTTGCGCGTCCTCGAACAGCGGCTTGAGATGCGGAATGAGGTCGATCTTGCGGCCCGGCGGGGCGTCCTTGAACGGTTCCGGCTGTTCCTCCCATTGCACGCCTCCGAGACGGTCGATGGTTTCGGGCCGGTATTTAGTCAGTTCATGATAGCGCTCGGTAAAGCTGGGCACGCCTCCAAGGTAGGCAGAGGGGGTGTATTTTGTACACTATGGCCCCATGTTTTTCTTTCCCCGCCTTTCTGCCCTGATGCGCCCTGCCTTTCCGTTCGCCTGCGGGGCGGCCCTTCTGATCCTGGCGGGCGCCGTGCCCGCGGCGTCGGCGACGCTCAACCGCAACGCGGCTCAGATCCGCTGGCGAACCGCCGAAACGGAACATTTCCGCTTTCACTACCCCAAGGAGCTCGAGGAAACGGCCGGCTACATCGCGGGCATCGCCGAGGGCGTGGCCGCCGAAAAGCTGAAGCGCTACAACATCCAGCTCCCGAACAAGGTCGAGTTCATCGTCCGCGACGACATCTTCTCGAACGGCTGGGCCAACTCCCTGCAGAACACCATGACGGTCTGGGCGACCGACTGGGACTTCCCCGTGCGCAGCACGCACAACTGGCTGAAGGACGTGGTGACGCACGAGTTCGCGCACCTGGTCTCCATCCAGTCGGGCAGCAAGCTGCCGAGCTACATCCAGGGCGTTCTGGTCGGCTACGCCGACTACTACAACGAGCCCGTGCAGGGCAACCTGGCGACCTTGATCCCGTTCACCGACCAGCCCAACTGGTTCGCGGAGGGCGTCGCCCAGTACGAATCGGAGAAGTCGGGATTCGATTCCTGGGATTCGCACCGCGACATGCTCCTGCGCGTCGCGACGATGGAGCGCAAGCTGCTGTCGATCGAGCGCATGGGCAGCTTCGCGGGAAGCGCGCTGGAGTACGAGCTGGGGCCCTATACGCAGGGGTTCGCGCTCACCCGCTTCATCGCGGCGCGCTACGGCGACGACGCGATGCTCAAGCTGTGGGCGGAGAACTCCCGCATTCACCGGCAGACGATGTCCGGTTCGATGGAACGCGTGCTCGGAAAGGGCGATCGCGAGGTGTACGAGGAGTGGAAAAACGAAATGACCGCCCAGTACGCGGAGCAGGTCCGCGGGCTGGGCCGGCTGGTGACCGGGAAAAAGCTCACCTCGAAGGGCTTTTACAACTATTACCCTCGCTGGGATTCGAAGGACTCCGGCGTCTTTTACGTGAGCAACGCCGGGCGCAACGACTTCCGTTCGGTACTCGGCCATGTCGACCTGAAGGACACCGCCAAGAAGGAAGAGGAACGCTTCGCGCCCATTCCGGGGGTGCGGGGGTTCTTCGACGTCGGCAAGGACGACAGCACCTTCCTCTACGCCTCGGCGAAGAACACCGACGAGGACGGAGTGCGTAAGCTCGACATCTACCAAAAGAACCTGCGCCGCAAGGCGCCCTTCTTCGAGCGGCGCGACCCCACGGAGAAGCGCTTCACCGAAAATCTCAACGCGGCGAACGCCACCTACAGTCCCGACGGCTCGAAGATCGTGTTCATCCGCGGCGGGCTCTCGAATTTCCGCCTGTGCGTCGCGCCGGTGCCCGAGGGCAAAGAGCTCGACGAGGAGGAAGTGCGCACGATCTTCCCCCCGGAAAAAATGCTGGAGGGCCGCTTCGGCTACAGCCTGTTCACACCCCGCTTTTCTCCCGACGGCAAGAAGATCCTGTTCTCCTACTTCGACGGGAACACACGCAACATCGGCCTCGTCAACGCCGACGGAAGCGGGTTCGTTCCCCTGCTGGCGCGCGCGCACGACGAGCGCGATCCCGACTGGGCGCCCGACGGAAAGTCTTTTTACTTCTCCTCGGACAGCACCGGCATCTATAACATCTACCGCTACGCCTTCGCGAATGGAAGCGCGGCGGGCGGAACCGTCGAGGCCGTCACCAACGTGGCGGGCGGCGCGTTCTCGCCCGCGATCTCGCCCCAAGGCGACAAGCTCGCCTACGTCAATTACGACAAGGACGGCTTTTCCTTGTACCTGATTGAAGGCTTGGGAGACGCGGGCGCCGTGACGACGCCTTCCCCCGCGGCCCGCGCGATCCGCCCGGATTCCCCCGCGCCCGACCCGATCGAGTTCGCGGGAAACAGCGATCCCTATACCCCCGTCCCCACCCGGGGGGTGCTGACCCCGATCCTCTTCGGGCAGGAAACCCTGACGTCGACGCGCAATCGCAACGAGATCCCCCGCAACGGCATTCCCAAGTGGCTGGCGGGCGCCTCGGGATACCTTAC